>CAMALN010000188.1 GCA_945836565.1 uncultured Lachnospiraceae bacterium | reverse complement strand
AGAACAAGGTAAAGACAGATCTCGAAAAGACAATTGAAAACAGAAAGCTTCAGGATGTTATTCTTGATTTAAGAGTTCCTGTACAGGATGAAATCGAGGTTAAGAATGGCAAGAAGAAAACTATTTCCAGAAAGCTCTTCCCGGGCTATGTGTTCGTATATATGTTTATGAACGATGAGACCTGGTACATTATCAGAAATACCAGAGGTGTTACGGGCTTTGTAGGACCGGAGTCTAAGCCGGTTCCGCTTTCAGAGGCTGAGATAAGGAAGATGGGCTTTGCTCCTAAGAGCAACAAGGTTAAGGAGGAAGCACCTGTACTTAAGCTTGATGCCGTAGTAGGAGATGTTGTTGAATTCATTTCCGGAGTATGGGAAGGAAATAGCGGAGAGATTAAATCTATCAATGAGGGCAAGCAGACTGTTACTATCGCGGTACAGCTCGGCTCAAGCCTGTTCGATGTAGAGACAAGCTTTGCTGACGTTCAGAAGGTTTAAGCGGTTATCGGATATTGAACCGATGACAAAAAGTTAGGAGGTACGCTATAATGGCGAAGAAAGTAGAAGGATATATTAAATTACAGATTCCTGCAGGAAAGGCAACTCCTGCACCACCTGTTGGTCCTGCACTTGGACAGCACGGTGTAAATATTGTACAGTTTACAAAGGAGTTCAACGCAAGAACTGCTGATCAGGGCGATATGATTATCCCTGTAGTAATCACAGTTTATGCTGATAAGAGCTTCAGCTTTGTAACCAAGACTCCACCTGCAGCAGTTTTACTTAAGAAGGCGTGCGGCCTTAAGTCAGCTTCTGCAAAGCCAAATAAGGATAAGGTTGCAAAGATTTCAAAGGCAAAGATCCAGGAGATCGCTGAGCTCAAGATGCCGGATTTGAATGCAGCTTCACTTGAGGCAGCTATGAGCATGATCGCCGGTACTGCAAGATCTATGGGTATCGTTGTAGAGGATTAATTAGCTTTATAATTAATTGTTAAAATAGTAGGAGGGTCGCTCCCGATAGACTACAGGAGGTAATATTTAAATGAAAAAAGGAAAAAGATATGTTGAAGCTTCAAAGCTTTTCGACAGAAATGAAGTATTTGAATTGGAAGAGGCTGTATCATTAGTTAAGAAGTCAGCAACTGCTAAGTTTGACGAGACAATTGAGGCTCATTTGAGACTTGGTGTTGATGGTCGTCATGCAGATCAGCAGGTTCGTGGTGCTGTTGTACTTCCACACGGAACCGGTAAGACTGTAAAGGTTTTGGTTTTCGCTAAGGGAAATAAGGTAGATGAGGCTCTTGCAGCAGGCGCAGATTACGCAGGTGGCGAGGAGCTCGTACCAAAGATTCAGAACGACGGATGGTTAGATTTCGATGTAGTTGTAGCTACACCTGATATGATGGGTGTTGTTGGACGTCTCGGACGTGTACTTGGACCTAAGGGCTTAATGCCAAACCCTAAGGCCGGTACAGTTACTATGGATGTCAAGAAGGCTATCGACGACATTAAGGCTGGTAAGATTGAGTACAGACTTGACAAGGCAAATATTATCCACGTGCCAATTGGAAAGGCTTCTTTCACAGAGGAGCAGTTATCAGACAACTTCCAGACTTTAATAGATGCTATAATTAAGGCTAAGCCGGCAGCAGCTAAGGGTCAGTACCTTAAGAGCGTAGTAATCGCTTCAACTATGGGACCTGGCGTTAAGTTAAACGTTGCTAAGTACTAATTATAGACGACCTTAAGGTTGAGATTACAGGGTGAACAGACAATGTTCCGGACAGCTTTTGCTGAGGGAACTTGCGTGCTCACCCTGTTTTTTTACTGTCATATTTTAAATTTGTATATATTGTATAAAAAAATTACTCTGTTTATTGATTTTATAGTTAAAAGATAGTAAAATAAGAAAGGTTATACAAAATATATTAGGGGGTATGATAAATGGACAAGACTCAGATAGTTAAGAAGCTTGAGGAAGTAGTTGCAGACGTAATGCCTGAGGCAGAGCAGATAGACATGACTTCATCAATTACACAGAAGTTCGGTGTTAATTCCGTATCTTTGATTAGAATTTTGGTTGCGTGTGAGAGCAAGTTTGATATATCGTTCTCGGATTATGAGCTGGCACTTTCGGAGTACGATACATTTGCTGATATAGTAGCATCTATAGAAGAGAAGCTTGCATAAAAGGTTTAGCAAAATTATATAATTATGGAGGAATGAAAAATGGTTGATATGAAGAAGTTACCGGTTACCAAGCCGATGATTACATCATGGCAGTGGCATGCAACACTGTTCTCTATACTTTCTGATGACGAGAATGCAAAGAAGTGGATATTCAGTAACTACATACAGCTTCGTTGCTACAACATACAGGAAATCTTCACAGGAGATGATATGCTTCTTGCGGATATGATGCCGGGCAGCAGCTCGCTTAAGCAGTGTCCGTATCTTATCTTCTCACTTCTGACTAAGGCTCAGATTGAGAGCTATTGTGGCAATATTATTGATTTCATCATCAAGACTATTGACCTCGGCGGATATGTATACGGTGTATTTGATGAGGCGAAGATTCTCTGTGATGCAGAGGTTGATTACAAGTTCCCTCATGAGCTTTTTATCTACGGATATAACAGAGATGAAGAGAAGTTCTATGTAGGTGACTTTACATTTACTGACCACTACTCACACAATACTGTATCCTTTGCAGATGTTGAGAGAGGCTATGAGGTTATCACAGCTTCTGATGATCATGTATTTAAGGATGATTATAAGGGTGGACGTGGACTTTACGTAATCATGAAGAACACTGACAATGTATGCTATGATGTGGATATTGAGCTCATCAAGCAGACACTTAAGGAGTACTTGAATTCTGAGGATACAAAGGATCATTTCCGTATGCTTAGAAACAGATTTGATGATACTATCTTTGGTATCAAGGTTTATGACAAGGTTCTCTCACAGATAGATAAGCAGCTTCATGCTGATGAGCCTGATTTTGATATCAGAGCACTTCATGTTATGTACGACCACAAGGTACTTATGTATGAGCGTATAAAGTATCTTATGAATCACGGCTATCTTAAGTATAATCAGGAAACCTTGGATGAGTATTCAACGGTTGTAAAGAATATGCTTACAGCCAGAAATCTTCTTGTAAGAATCTCTATTACAAATGAGATTGAGGCATGCTCAAGATTCAAGACATATCTTGATGCAGCCAAGGAGAAGGAGATTGGCATATTGTTCAAGGTTCTTGCGGAGCTTGAGGACAAGTAAGAATACTATTAAGCATAATATACACCTGCCTTATGGGCGGGTGTATTTTTGTATAGATTTTATGGTTTGTATATGCTGCTCACTCTGTTATAATATGATATGGATATTCGTAGTACATAGTATGAATTACTAAAGCATCATAGGGAGATATACACTGATGTAATGTCGTATGCTTGCTCAC
>CAMALN010000187.1 GCA_945836565.1 uncultured Lachnospiraceae bacterium | reverse complement strand
ATTTTGAATTCTATAATGATGATATGGATATAGAAGAAGAGTATGACGCTGTAACTAAGGTTAGGATTGTTGACAGGGATATCTGGTTGGACAGATGTGATTTTCTATCTGATGAAAACTACTATGGAGATTACACAAGATTGCTACCATATATAGTTCATAAATATGAGCTTGGTGATATATTTGGCGCGGAAAATCCGCAGTGTTTTGGTGATATGATAAAGGGGTTGGATTATTCAAAAATATCAGAATACTGTGGAAATTACAGTGAAACCTTACTGATCAAGATGTTTGAGAATGTATATAATGTGGCAAGAAATGGAGATAATTCATATAAAAATGTACCGGAGCTTAAGGTTTTTGCACTTGAAGAGTTAGAAAAGCTGATTATAGACACGAGTGAAATCCTTAAAAAAATGTTAAGTATGTGTTAAACTTCGGTTGTGGTATTGCGAATGTCTTGAATTTATAAATGCCTTTTGTTATAATATGTCCTTGATTATGGGTTAATCACAGTTTTGCTGTGTAAGATATAGAAGGAGGGAACTCAGGTGGGCTATTCAAAATTGGAGACTATGAAGAAGCAGCGTAAGCTGGTTGCGAAGTCTCAGAGAGTTCAGAGAAAGATACTTGTTAATCTGTTTAAGATAATATTGATTTTGATGGTGGCAGTCGTTATCGGCTGTGCCGGTGCAGGCTTCGGTATGATGAAGGGAATACTTGATAATGCTCCGGACATCAATACTATTAATTTCGTTCCAAAGGGCTTTAAGACCTTTATATATGACCAGAACGGAAATGTAATCAAAGAGGTATCAACGATTGGCTCGAACAGAGTTTATGTATATTATGAGGATATACCGCAGGATATTATAAATGCTGTTGTTGCGATTGAGGATGAAAGATTCTGGAAGCATAATGGTATAGATGTAAAGGGTATACTTAGAGTCGGTATACATGGTATATTATCGGGAGAATTTGATCAGGGTGCGAGTACCATAGATCAGCAGCTTATAAAGAATGAGGTGTTTAACGTAGGCTTAGGTGAGACTACCTTCCTTGACAAGCTGGAGAGAAAGGTTCAGGAGCAGTATCTTGCGCTTGAGCTTGAGAAAAAGTACACCAAAGAGCAGATAATGGAATATTATCTGAATACAATATATCTTGGTAGAGGTGCTCATGGAATACAGGCTGCTTCTACAAGATATTTTGGAAAGAATTATAATGAGCTTAATATTTCTGAGATAGCTACTATGGTAGGAATAACTCAGAATCCAAGCAAGTATGACCCTACACGTCATCCTGATGAGAACAAGAAGAGAAGAAAGATGGTTCTCGATAAGATGCTTGAGCTTGAGTATATCACTCAGGCACAGTATGACGAGGCAATGAATGATGATGTATATGCAAGAATAAATGCTATCACAGAGGAGCTTGAAGCAAAGGGAAATATTGATTCGTATTATGTAGACGCGATTCTTGACCAGCTCAGAGAAGACTTTATGGAGCTGTATCAGTGTACTAAAGAAGAGGCTGATATAATGATATTTACAGGCGGCTATTCCGTATACTCTGTACAGGATAATGCGATTCAGGAGATATGTGAGAATGTCGTAAATGATACAAGCTATTATGGAAACGGTACTAAGGTTGGTCTGTCATATCAGCTTACATTGGAGGTAGATGGTCAGGCACAGAACTACGGTATAAATCATCTTATAAAATATTATAAGGAAATAACCGGAAACGACAAATACAATAATATATATGCTGATGAGACAGCAGCAAGAGCGGCAGCAGACCAGTTCAAGGAGGCGATGATAGATAAGACGGGAGGAACCTTCTTCGCAGAGACCTTCTCGGTAACACCTCAGCCTCAGTTTGCCTTCACAATTATGGATCAGAAGACAGGCTATGTGAAGGCCATCGTAGGTGGTAGAGGAAAGAAGACAGCAAACCGCTCGATGAACAGAGCAACAATGTCTACCAGACAGCCGGGTTCGTGCTTTAAGATTCTTGCAGCATATCTTCCGTTTATAGATGCGTGTGGCGGAAGTCTTGCGACGCCTATAAAGGATGAGCCGTTTGCGTACTCAAACGGTACGTTGGTTAAGAACTGGTGGGGTGGCAGCTATAGAGGATATGTAACAGTCAGAAAGGCTATACAGGATTCCATGAACGTCATAGCCGTTAAGACAATTACTAAGGTTACACCTCAGCTTGCGTATGAATATCTGCTTAGAGTAGGACTTACTACTATCGTAGATGAGGAAATAACTGCCGATGGTTCGGTAGTGTCTGATATAAATCAGGCTACAGCACTTGGAGGTCTGACCTATGGTGTAACCAACCTTGAGATAAATGCTGCATATGCTGCCATTGCAAATGGCGGTATATATACAAAGCCGGTATTTTATTCTAAGGTTGTTGACCATGAAGGAAATGTTGTTATAGACAATACAATACCTACGACACATGAGGCCATGAAGCCTACTACGGCATGGCTGTTGATAGAGGGTATGAAGTCGGTATTAAACGGAGGTACAGGTGGTTCTGCAAGAATGAGAACAGGAATAACATGTGCAGGAAAGACCGGTACAACATCAAATACCTATGATTTGTATTTCTGTGGTATGACACCATATTATACTGCATCTATATGGATGGGCTTTGATTCGAATGTAAATATGGGTTCATACAACCAGAGCACACATACAAAGATGTGGCGTGATATAATGGACCAGATAGCTGAGATGGAGGGACAGGATCCTAATCTTGACTTTGAGAGACCAAGCGGAATTACAACAGTTACATTGTGTAAGATTACGGGATATCTTCCTGGTGAGGATTGTCCTACCGTATCTGATTATTGTGCGGTAGATTCCATTCCGGGTAAGGGATGTCCGGGACACGAAATTATAGAAATCTGTGAGGAGTCAAAATGTATAGCTACTTCGAAGTGTCCTAACAAGAGAACCTTCGTTGTAATAGATGATGAGCAGACAGGCAATAAGACTCTTCTTGATGCGACTGAGGAAGATACTGATTCAGGATACGAATATACCGAGGAAGTATGTACACTTCATCCTGAGGACGCAGAAAAAGCCAGAATAAACACGTTAGCAGGTCCGGGAGGAAGTATATCGGATTCTGTTGAGGTTGACAAGGGTTCAAACGTTACTGTATATATCGTAGCAGCAGAAGGTTACCATATAGCAGATGTTAAGGTAAATGGTGCAAGTGTTGGAGCTGTAAGCAGTTATAGCTTTGAGAATATACAAGGTGATATGACAATAGAGGCAAGCTTTGCTTCAAGTGGAAATATCACTCCTCAGCCACCTGCTACAACAACGCAGGCTCCGCCGCCTACTACTACGGAGGCACCGCCTACTACGACGGAAGCTCCACCTGCTACGGAGGCACCGCCATCGACAGATGCACCGGTATCAACAGAATAAAATGCCAGTGGGGACAGGAAAAGTGGCTCTCGAAGAGAGCCAC
>CAMALN010000186.1 GCA_945836565.1 uncultured Lachnospiraceae bacterium | reverse complement strand
CTTTGGACAGGCCAAGGAGGTTAAGGTCGGAAAATATGTTAAAAACAGCAAAGTATTCTTTATAATATCAACTGTAGTTATTATCATTGGTCTTGTATTCTTACCTATCAATAAGTCAAAGGATGGTAAGGCGCTTAACTACAGTCTTGAATTTACAGGCGGTACATCTACTACAGTTACATTTACTGAGGAGTACACCTTAGAAAGAGCTGAGACAGAGATTCTTCCTGTTATAGCTGATGCAACCGGACTTTCAACAGGAGCTATCCAGATTCAGACAGTTGAGGGAACCAATCAGGTAATATTTAAGACAACTGAGCTTACAGAGGCAGTAGCTGCAGATATGGAAAAGGCATTAAAGGCAAACTTTGATATATCTGAGATTAGTGCTGAGAGCATAAGCTCAACGATAAGCGGAGAGATGAAGAAGGATGCGGTTATAGCAATCGTTATCTCATCAATCCTTATGCTTATATATATAGCAGTAAGGTTCTCAGACGTGAAGTTCGGTGCTGCAGCGGTGCTTGCGCTTGTTCATGATGTTATGGTTGTATTTGCAATATATGCAGTTGCAAGTCTTTCGGTTGGTAATACATTTATCGCATGTATGCTTACAATAGTCGGTTACTCGATAAATGCAACCATCATTATCTTCGACAGAATTCGTGAGAACATGAAGAATGCTGATACAAAGGCTTCACTTGAAGAGATAGTAAATACAAGTATTGCGCAGACACTTACAAGAACTATCTATACATCACTTACAACCTTTGTAATGGTGCTTGTATTGTTTATCATGGGTGTTGCTGCACTTAAGGAATTCACACTGACCCTTATGGCAGGTATCGTATGTGGTGCATATTCTTCAATCTGTATCACCGGTCCGATGTGGTATCTGTTCAAGAAAAAGCTGGGTAAGAAGAAAGAAGCATAGTAAAATATTGCGCCATCAAGGATGGCTGACGAAGGGCTGTCACGGTTGTGGCAGCCTTTCGTATATTATAAGATTGCACGAAGAAACGGTATATGAATAATGTATTGAGGTTTAAAAACCGTCATATAAAAAATATAAAATGAGGAAAACATGGAAGAAAAATGGGTTGTATATGGCAAGAAGGCAGACTTCTATGCAATAGGTGAAAAATTTCATATAGATCCCGTTATTGCAAGGGTGATAAGAAACAGGGATATAGTGGGAGATGAAGAGATAAACAGATATCTGCATGCAGACTATTCCATGGTTCATTCTCCGGGGCTTATGTATGATATGGAAAAAGCATGCTCTATAATGAAAAAAAGTCTGGAGGAAGATGAACATATAAGAATCATATCCGATTATGATGTGGATGGAGTAACCTCAAATTATATCCTCCTTGACGGGCTTAAAAATCTGGGGGCAAAGGTAAGCTTTGAGATTCCGGACAGGATATTGGATGGTTACGGAATCAATGAGCGCATGGTCGAGGATGCATACCGGGATGGAGTAGGAACCATCATAACCTGTGATAACGGAATTGCTGCATTTACTGCAATAGAAAGGGCAAAAGCTCTCGGGATGACGGTTATAGTCACTGACCATCATGAGGTTCCGTATGATATGGTTGACGGAAAAAGAGTATCGAGGCTTGTAGCTGCTGATGCAGTAGTCGATCCCAAAAGAGAGGAATGCAATTATCCGTTTAAGGGCTTATGTGGCGCGGGAGTGGCATATAAGTTTATCAGATGCCTTTATGATATGATGGGCGTATCATGGGAGGATGAAGAAAGATACATAGATATACTTGCCATTGCAACAATGTGTGATGTAATGGAGCTTGTAGATGAAAACAGGGTATATGTAAAAAAAGGTCTTGAGATTATCCCTCGTTCAAAGAATAAGGGCATAAGGGCGTTAATAGATGCAAATGAATTAACAGGAAAGAAACTTAGCTCCTATCATCTTGGGTTTATAATAGGCCCGTGTATAAACGCGACCGGAAGACTTGAAACCGCAAAGAGGGGACTGATGCTTCTGGCGTCAGAGGATGAGGAGGAATGCAGCCGTATCGCGCAGGAGATGGTCTCGATAAATATTGAGAGAAAAAATATGACTAATAAAGGTGTTGATGAGGGAATAATGCTTGTAAGCGAAAGCTACATGCAGGATAATGTACTGGTTGTCACTATGCCAAAGCTTCATGAAAGTCTGGCAGGCCTTGTTGCCGGAAGAATCAGAGAGCAGTATTATAAGCCTACAATTGTGCTGACAAAGACAGAAGGCGGAATGTGGAAGGGCTCGGGCAGATCTATAGAAGGGTATCATATGTTTGATGCTTTAAACGAGGTGAAGGACTATCTTGAAAAATTTGGCGGGCATGAGATGGCGGCAGGTCTTTCGCTTAAGGAGGAAAACATCGAAGGCTTTCGACAAAAGCTTAACGAGCTTGAAAATATGTCTGAGGATACATTGACACGAAAAATCAGACTTGATGCTGCCATGCCTATATCATATGTTACATTTAACCTTGTTGAACAGCTTTCATTACTTGAACCGTTTGGCAAAGGAAATGAAAAGCCTCAGTTTGCTCAGGCTGATTTGAAGGTAAAAAAGGCATACTATGTAGGTAAGGAAAAGCGTTTTGTTAAGTATATGTTATGTGATTCTAATGGAAAAACCATGGAGGCTATGGATTTTAACGGAGAAAAATTCGTAGAAAATATAAAAATGTGGTTTAGTGAAGAGGAATGTGATAAAATGTTCAATGGACTTCCAAATGAAGTAAAGCTTGATGTTGTGTATTATCCGGAGATGAATGAGTTTAACGGAAGAAAACAGCTGCAGCTTAAACCGGAAGCATACAGAAAAGCATAAGAAGACTTAAGTTAAGGAGGATTCACATATGAAAAAGGTTGAAGATTATGTAACAAGTATTCCCGGCTACCCAAAGGAGGGAATTATATTTAGAGATATAACAAGTGTTCTTGAGAGCAAGGAAGGATTAAAGCTGGCCATAGATGAGATGGATAAGCTGCTTGAAGGCGTTGACTTTGATGTTATTGCCGGAGCAGAGTCAAGGGGATTTATCTTTGGTGCACCTTTGGCATATATTCACAATAAGGGGTTTATTCCTGTCAGAAAGAAGGGAAAACTTCCGAGAGAAACTGTTGAGATGAGCTATGATCTGGAATACGGCTCTGCAACAATAGATATACATAAGGATTCAATCAAGCCAGGGGATAAGGTTGTACTTGTTGATGATCTTATAGCAACCGGGGGAACGATACAGGCAGCAGCAAAGCTTGTAGAGCAGCTTGGCGGAGAAGTAGTAAAGATGATCTTTTTGATAGAGCTCACAGACCTTAAGGGCCGTGAGGTATTAAAGAAATATGATATAGCTTCAGTAGTCCAATATGAGGGAGAATAATTAAAACCACCAGAGAAAACGCCCTTTAGAAAGAAGTGATAAGCATGTCTAATTCAGAAACCAAACCAAATATCGCATTAAAACACGAGCTCAGTAAACCGG
>CAMALN010000185.1 GCA_945836565.1 uncultured Lachnospiraceae bacterium | reverse complement strand
AAGGAGCGAAGTTAAAAATTATATAAAAAAAGGTTTAGTCAGTGTAAACGGAGACGTTGTTAAATCCGGAGATATCAAGGTGGATACAATAGCAGATGTTGTATGCTTTGAGGGCAGAGAAGTGTATTTTGAAAGATATGTATATTATATGCTTCACAAGCCGGCCGGGGTTGTAAGTGCTACAGAGGATAAAAGAGATAAGACTGTAATTGAGCTTATAACAGAGGATAAGCCTAGAGATTTATTTCCCGTAGGCAGACTTGATAAGGATACGGAAGGACTTCTTATAATTACAAATGATGGAAAGCTTTCGAATTCGATGTTATCCCCTAAAAAGCATGTTGATAAGACATATTATGCTAAGATTGAAAAAAAGCAAAATAGTGAAGAGAGTGATCTGCTTGTTGATGATTACGGTAATGAAAATATTATATCATCTGAAGCAGATAAGAATGATAAGCTGCTGATATCTGAGCATATTATCAGACAGTTCGAGGAAGGTCTTGATATAGGTGATGAAAAGCTCACTGCACCGGCGAGGCTTAAGGTTATCTCACAGACAGAATGTTATGCAGAGATAGAGATAACAATTACAGAGGGAAGATATCACCAGGTAAAGCGAATGTTTGAAGCTGTGGGAATGACTGTGACATATCTAAAGAGACTTTCTATGGGAGGACTTGTTCTTGACGAAGGACTTAGTCTTGGAGAATATAGAAGGTTAACTGATGCAGAAATAGAAATATTGAAAACAGGTCGGCGAAATTAATATATATGAAAAAGATATTAAAGACATAATATAATATTTGCGGTGAGTTTGATTACTGAGAAGAATTGTAGCTAATAAATTACGGGAGAAAATGATGAAGAAGTTATATTTTGTACGACATGGAGAGAGTGAGTGGAATGTAGCAGACAGAATCTGTGGTCAGACAGATATACCACTT
Source organism: uncultured Lachnospiraceae bacterium (assembly GCA_945836565.1). Classification (GTDB taxonomy): domain Bacteria; phylum Bacillota; class Clostridia; order Lachnospirales; family Lachnospiraceae; genus Coprococcus_C. Next base: position 2,561 of record CAMALN010000185.1, on the reverse strand, counting down.
ACTGCAAAGGGCCATGAACAGGCTATAGAGACTGGGAAGAAGATATTGGAGGAAGGTATCAAGGCAGATGAGATTCTTTGTTCACCTCTGCTTCGTGCAGCAGATACAGCAAAGCATATATCAGAGATAACAGGGATACCGCTTCGGGTAGAACCCAAGCTTACTGAGCAAAATTTCGGTAAGTGGGAAGGTAGTTCACCCAGAAATTCGGCTGAATTTTTCGAAGCGAAGAAGCAGTTTGTGGACAGTCACGGAGGTGGTGAATCCATGCTTAAGCTTGCACAGAGAATATATAATCTGTTAGATGAAATTAAAGAAGATGATAGGACATATATTCTGGTAGCTCATAATGGTATAGCAAGAGTTGTACGTTCATATTTTGGAGATATGACGAATGAAGAATATGCGGGCTACGGAGTGAAAAATTGTAGTGTGACAGAGTTCGATTTTGATGAAACGATGTAGGAGACCGGTTATGAAGATAGAACATATTGCAATGTATGTGAATGACCTGGAGGGTGCGAAGGCATTCGTAACAGTTAGTGATTGGAGGTAATCATATGATAAGAAAAAAGATTTTAGTTGTATCAGTATTTATTGCAATGATATGTTTTAGATGGTAAAAATTCTAATGTAACTTACCCACGTTTGGGAGAAGGAACCGTGAAGCATGAGAAAACATAAAGAGGTGCGAATTAAATATGATAAGCAGTCAATGACTATATTAAAAGGAACTGCAATTTTAGCAACGATATTATTTGTCGTTGGTCTTATTCTTATGCTTATCGAGATAAGCGGCACAGAGGTTATCATGTTATTAGCTTTATATATTGGTGGCGGATTAGCTTTTGCCTGTTATACAGCTCTTGTGGCAGGATGGTTATATATGAAGCGCTTGAAGAGATACGGATATAAGATTCCGGAAAATAAAAGCCATTATGATGGAAAAATAGAGAACCTGCCAAAGTTAATTAATGTAGAAGAAACTTCGATTTATAGCTTGCATAGTAAATGGTGCTCCAGGGCCTGTGCTTTGATATTTGCTGTTTTTTTTGTTTTAGATGTGTTGTATTTTCTAAAGTGGAAATTTATGAAGGATAATTGCAAATCATTATTTGTATTATGCTTTTTATTTTATTTAATCTGGATTATATTTGCATTTGCATTAAAAAAACAGAGTAATAAGGAAAAATATCGTGACGATGTGGAAATTGATACAGCAAGAAAAGAACGCTGGAGCTTGGAACAGATACTGTTTACAATGATTATATTATGTCTGTTAAGCTTGTTTGCGAATTATACTGCTCATTCTATGACTGGGTATATTTTTAATACAATGGTTGAACATGATATAGTACAGGCAGACATAGTCTTAAGGGGTGTTGCGGGTGCTGTTAGAGAATGTGAAGCTGTGACATGTGAAGAAAGCTATACTGAGCTTCGTGAAGGTGTTGATATTACAACATGGGGCGTACCAAAGGATGAATTGCAGATATTGATTGCAGAAGCGATGAGTATAGATGATTTTTCATTTATGCGAGATGACTTTAAAGTATCGGATGGAGATGCTCAGATTTATGTAAAAATAACTGATGATAAAGTGATAGTAAGATTATTGAATCCGATAGCTGAAGTATCGAAATATAGTAAAAAAAATAATGAGATATATGTGGAATCGGACTTTTAATCCCCGATTTATCAATAAGAGTTTTAAAATTCTGTAAAATTTGAGATAAGGTGACAAAATGAGTATAACGGTAAATATTTATTATTCAGGAGAAAATGGTTCTGCTAGAAAATTTGCGGAAGAAATGATATCAAGTGGTACAGTGGATTTAATCAGGGCAGAGAAAGGAAATATCAGGTATGATTACTTCCTTCCGATAGATGATGAAGAGACTGTATTACTTATAGACAGCTGGGATAGTCAGGAAGCAATTGATGTGCATCACCAGACACCTATGATGAACAAGATAACTGAACTTAGAGAAAAATATAATCTTCATATGAAGGTTGAAAGATATATATCGGATGATGAAATTCCTATGACCGATAAGAAATATATAAGGGAATGATAAAGTAAGAAAGTGTATTACATATGATAAAAAACGAAGCCTGGATAATTATTATTCAGGCTTCTTCTTTATATCATTGCTTCCTTAAAATTCATTTCCCGGGAATTTTGGTATTCCGTCAAATCCGACCTGAAGGTCAGCGTCTGTAGGTATATAATCAGTCATCTTGCCGTCATGGAAGCTCTCATAAGCATACATATCGAAATAACCTGTACCGGTTAATCCGAACAAGATATTCTTTTCTTCGCCGGTTTCCTTACACTTGAGTGCTTCGTCAATTGCTACACGGATTGCGTGTGAGCTTTCAGGAGCAGGAAGTATACCCTCAGCTCTTGCAAAGAATTCGGCAGCTTCAAATACTGATGTCTGCTCAACTGCGGTAGCTTCCATATAACCGTCATGATACAGCTGAGAAAGTGTTGAGCTCATACCATGGAAACGAAGACCGCCTGCGTGATTTGCAGAAGGAATGAATCCGCTTCCTAA
>CAMALN010000184.1 GCA_945836565.1 uncultured Lachnospiraceae bacterium | reverse complement strand
CTTGTTACCATTCTCAAAGTGAGTGGTAAGTCTCTCAAAGGCTATCTCCAAGCTACCTGACATCTCACCTGCAGCAACCATGTTTACCATGATAGAAGGGAATACCTTTGGATTCGTCTTCAGTGCATCCGCTAAGGTGCCGCCCTTCTGCACATAAGCCTGTGCCTCCTTAAGAGCTGCTTGAAGTGTCTTGTTCTCAATCTGCTCTGAAAGCATCTCCAGTGCCGATATGATAGTTACGCCGGCATTCAGGATAGAGACAAACTGTTTACAGAATACAGCGAGATCCTTGTCCTTAACCTTCTTATTAAACTTTTTCTTTCCACCAGTTCCCTGTTCCTTAAGTTCCTGGATGATGTAGCCCTCGGCTTTGAGCTTTTCTCTAGCCTTGTCCTCACTACTGGCTTCAACTACACCTTTTTTACTCTTGCCACCTTTATCCATGGCTCTGTAATTGTATTGTGCCATTCTAATTCCTCCGCCCAATTAATTTTATGAACAAAATGTTAACAATATGTATCTCAATTGATAATACACTATCTATGGATTTTTTGCAACATTGTTCAATAATTTTTGTATATTTTGTGAATTTTGTACAAAATATACATAAATTTCCAACCTCAACATTACATCTGCTTTTTCATAGAAGCCTGATCCTGCGCATATATAAGTGCATTTTCTCTGGTAATGGTTCCCGCCTTATATAGATCAAGCAGATAATCATCCAGGGTAATCATTCCCTGTGCTCTACTTGTCTGTATAGTTGACTGTATCTGGTGTACCTTCTGATCTCTTATAAGAGTCTTAATCGCAGGAGTTGCAAGCATAACCTCGAAGGCTGCCACTCGGCCGTTTCCATTCGCAGTAGGCACAAGTGCCTGTGATATAACACCCTCAAGTATCATTGCAAGCTGAACTCTGGTCTGTTGCTGCTGGTGAGGTGGGAATACGTCTATGATACGGTCGATGGTAGACGCCGCACCGATTGTATGCAGTGTAGAGAATACAAGGTGACCGGTCTCTGCTGCAGTAATGGCAGTAGATATGGTCTCGAGGTCTCTCATCTCTCCCAGAAGGATTATATCCGGATCCTCACGAAGTGCAGCACGAAGTGCATTCGCATAGCTAAGTGTATCCATACCAACCTCTCGCTGGTTTACTACCGACTTCTTATGCTTATGTACATACTCGATAGGATCCTCAAGTGTTATGATATGGTCTGTCAGATTTTCATTCGCTTTGTTTATAATAGAAGCAAGCGTTGTAGACTTACCGGAACCTGTAGGTCCTGTTACAAGTACAAGTCCTCTCTTCTTCTTATACAGATTTACAACCGCCTCCGGTATACCAAGCTGGTCAGGCCTTGGTATGATAGTATCAATCTTTCTATACGCAGCCGCCATATTACCCCTGTCCATGAATACATTCACACGGAATCGTCCGGTATCAGCTGACGCATACGAGAAGTCAACTTCTCCCCTTTCCTTAAGTATAGCCTTATGTCTCTCGTGCATGGTAGAGCCTATACACTCTGCTACATCAACAGGAGTAAGCGGGTCTACCTCAACCTCTGTAAGTTTTCCGTGTATTCTAAGCTTCGGCGGTATACCTGCTGCTATATGTACATCGGATGCATTCTGCTCAACCGCGAAGGCGAGCAATTCCTTCATGTTTAACATATCCTTCTCCTTATCTTATATATAAATCATTTAATATTCATCACCAGTGGTGTATGTTATCTTCTTCATCTCACTAAGAGTAGTGATACCATTTAATACGTGCTTTGCAGCGCCCATCTTCAGAGTAAGCATACCTTCCTTAAGAGCCTGCTTCTCTATGACATCGGCAGTTGCTCCCTTTGCTATTATCGCCTGAAGCTCCTTCGATACAGGCATCATCTCATATACACCAATTCGTCCTGCATAGCCGGTCTCACCACAGAGCGGGCATCCTATAGCCTCATATACGATAACATCCTCATCCATATCCTCGACGCCAAGTATCTTCTTCTCATCATCCTCTGCAAGTCTAGGCTGTTTGCAGGATGTGCATAGACGTCTTACAAGTCGCTGTGCTATAACGCCTACCAATGCATCACCTGCTACATATGGCTCTATACCCATATCTATGATACGGGTAACCGTAGAAGCTGCTGAGTTAGTATGGAGTGTAGATACAACAAGGTGACCTGTGATAGCCGCCTGAACCGCTATCTGTGCAGTTTCACCGTCTCGAATCTCTCCTATCATAATGATATCAGGGTCCTGTCGAAGGATAGACCTAAGCGCAGATGCGAAGGTAAGCTCTGCCTTGACATTTACCTGAACCTGATTGATACCATCGATATTTGCCTCGACAGGATCCTCTACCGTGATTATGTTAACATCTTCTGTATTAAGCTCACTTAACGATGTGTAAAGTGTAGTGGACTTACCGGAACCTGTAGGTCCTGTTACAAGTATGATACCATGTGGGTTGCTAAGGATACCATCAAATACCTTAAGAGTCTGCTCATCGAATCCAAGAGCACTCTTCGGCTTAGTAAGACCATCCTTGGATGTAAGTCTCATAACTGTTTTCTCACCATATACAGTAGGGAGGATAGATACACGGACATCATACTCTCTTCTATCTACCATGACAGTGATACGACCATCCTGCGGTTTTCTCTTCTCTGCTATGTCCATACCGCCTATAATCTTGATACGTGCCGATATAGCCGCAAGAATCGAACGGTCATACGACATAACCTGCTTAAGCGCACCGTCTATTCTGTATCTTACACGAACCCCTCCCTCAAGCGGCTCTATATGTATATCGGAGGCTCTCTGTCTGACACCACCCTCGATAATCTGATTAACAAGCATAACGATAGGCGAATTATCTATATCATTCTGTGCCTCATCCTCTTCGGTCTGGGCAGAACCATCAGCATCACGTTCCCTACGATATGCCTCAGCAGCCTCCATAGCCTGAGCACTTCCGTAATACTTGCCTATGGCATCCATTATGTCGTCTTCCATAGCAAGCAGTGGTTCAACCTGTGTATTCGTAGCTATGGCTATATCATCTATGGCATTCAAATCCATAGGGTCAACCATGGCAACCTTAAGCACGTTCGGATTATCCGGATCAAACTCTATAGGCATAACCTTATACTTATTTACGAGATTATCCGGTACAAGTCTTACTATGTCATCCTCTATCTTGCAGGCCTTAAGCTCAACATATCCTACTCCAAGCTGACTAGTAAGAACTGTAACAAGGAGGTCCTGGCTGATGAAACCCATCTCCATTATAACATTACCTATCCTGCCACCATTCTCCTTCTGGTAGTCAAGTGCCTGCTGAAGCTCTTCTTCCGTAATAGCCCCTGCTTCAACGAGCAAATCACCAACACGGATTTTCTTACGTCCACCACTAATTCGCATGTAATCAACCCTCTCATTTCATATTAAATATAGTTGTGATGATTTTAACATATAAATCTTCAAAACAAAAGAAGAATATTAT
>CAMALN010000183.1 GCA_945836565.1 uncultured Lachnospiraceae bacterium | reverse complement strand
GATACATATCAGGAGGCACCGTTTCATGACCCAAACTGGCAGCTGGTGAGAGTTAAGGGAACAAAAAAGGCATTTCTGTGGACCTATGAGAGAAATGGTAATATAAACCTAAATGTAAAAGCAAATCCGGAATGGATAGACTTCTGGAGGAATGCACACAGGTCAGTCATACCCGGATGGCACCAGAACAAGGAGCATTGGAACACCATTATTCTGGATGGAACAATCCCTGATGAAGATATAAAGCAGATGATAGCAGACAGCTATGAGCTGGTTACGGACAGCCCTGCGAAGAGGATATATGAGGCTGTTAAGCAAATCCCAAGAGGTAAGGTGGCAACCTATGGACAGGTTGCGACTCTTGCGGGGAATCCCAAGATGGCAAGGGCTGTGGGAAATGCACTTCACAAAAATCCTGATCCTATAAACATTCCGTGTTACAGGGTGGTAAATGGTAAAGGTGAGCTTGCGGGAGAGTTTGCATTTGGAGGAGCAGGAGAGCAGGAAAGGCTGCTTAGGGCAGATGGAATAGAAGTAAGAAACGGTAGAGTGGATTTGACAATATATGGAATTAAGCCGGACTAAGATTTGTGTTTTTTCGTCCGAATATTGAATAGCCTGAATTTAAGTATTGACATTGAAACGACCGTTGGCGATAATATTGCAAACGGTCGTTTTTATAAAATATATAAGGGGTGCTATATATATGAAAAAGAAGACAACAAAGGAAAGAATATTGGATGCAGCAATAGAGCTATTCTCAAAAAAGGGTTATGACGGGGTAGGTGTCGATGAAATCGCAGAGACCATTGGAATGAAGGGACCTTCGCTTTACAGGCATTTCAAGGGTAAGGAAGCTATCTTAGAGGCTATAATTGATCTTGGTGAAGCATATTATAATGATAATTTTGCGAATTCCGAGCTAGTGGAAAAAATACCGGAATCGACGGATGAGCTTATACAGATGAGTCTTGCACAGATTAAATTCACGATGCACGACCCTATGATAATCAGATTTAGAAAGATTTTTGCTATGGAACAGTTTCGCAATGAGTTGATCGCCGGAATTACAACAAAGCATTATATTACAGGACTTGAGAATATGTACTCGCATATTTTCAAAGAAATGATGAAGCAGGGAACTTTGCAGGATGATGATCCGGAGATTTTAGCTCTGGAATATATGGCTCCTGTATCGATAATGATACATATGGTAGACAGGGAGCCACAAAAGGAAAAAGAGGCTATGGAACGGATAGAAAAACATTTTAAACACTTCGTGGAACAATATGGTAATAAGTGAGACAAAATTTTTTAGAGGCATATTGCGATGCAATATGCCTTTTTACATTTTTTTTACAATTATGACATTCAAATCACGTTGCCTGATATGGTATACTTGTGTGGTATTAAATACTATTATGCAAGGAAGTGTAAATGTGTCTAAGAATAAGATATTGATAATAGAAGATGAAACAGCAATCGCTAAGATGCTGGCTATGAATCTGACTGTAGCCGGTTATGAAACACAGATATATTATGAGGGTGATACAGCGGCAAAAGAGCTTTTCTCGGAGCATAATTATGACCTTGCTCTTTTGGATGTAATGCTGCCGGGGCTGGATGGTTTCGAATTGCTTGAGATTATGAAAAGGTATGATATACCTGTTATATTTCTTACAGCGAAGGATGATGTGGAATCGAAGATACAGGGGCTTAAGGGCGGAGCAGAGGATTATATAGTCAAACCCTTTGAGATGCTTGAGCTTCTGGTCAGGATAGAAAAGGTGCTGGAGCGTACACATAAGACCAGTCATATCATAAATGTACTTAATATGGAGATTAATTTTGAGGAGCATACAGTTAAGGTTGACGGAGATGAGGTAAGCCTGAAGCCTATGGAATTTGAACTCCTGTCGGTTCTTGCAAAGAATAAAAATCGGGCAATCTCAAGGGAAAAGCTGCTTCAGATGGTATGGGGTGTTGATTATGTCGGTGAGACAAGGACTGTGGATGTGCATATAGGACAGCTTAGGAAAAAGCTGGGGCTTAGCGAGCATATCAAGACTGTATCAAAGCTTGGTTATCGGTTGGAGGAATAGAAGAATTGAAGCTAAGGACGAAGATAATGTGGATATGCTCGATTGCTGTATTTGTGGCGGTCTTTGTGAGTGACATGGTTATATTTTCACTCGTGAAGAAGAACTATTTAGAGGTGGCAGTGGCAGCAGCCGACAATAAATTTCAAGAGGTAATCAATGCGCTAAACAAGAATGCAGGTTACAGGCTTGCAAATATGTCAGATGAAAACATGCTCTATAGTCTCAAATTGCTGAATGATAATTATATAGTAGCATTTAGATATATTTCAGATGATGAAATTATACTTAATGATGTAAAGGAAATATATAATCACACCATATTTGAGCCACAGGAGCTGTATGATATGGAATATGACAGATATTCAAGAGTATTTGGCTATACCTTCTACAGTATAAAAAATGAGCATTATATTATCATGGAGCATAAGGTGGGGATTGGTGAATATGATGATTATGAGACAATTATCTACAGAATAGCAGATGTTACATATGTATGGGATAAGCTTCGGATACTGGTATTAGGAATGGCTGTATTTATGGTTGTAATTCTGGGGCTGGTAATATTTGCAGTATCAAAGCAGATAGATAGGATACTACAGCCGTTAGTAAAGCTCAATACCTCTGCTGATAAGATAGCTAAGGGACAGTATAGCTACAGGATAGATGTGACAGGAAACGACGAGGTGTCAAGCCTCGGGGAAAGCTTCAATAAGATGGCAGAGGCAGTAGAGCACAGGACAAACAGCATAAAGGAATCGGAGCGAAAGAAAACCCTGTTCATAGGGGATTTGACACATGAGCTCAAGACTCCTATGACGGCAATCTCCGGTTATGCGCAGACGCTGCTTATGACTAAGCTGGATGATGAGCAAAAGGAGGAGGCTCTCACATATATCTATGAAGAGTGCGAAAGACTTGAAAGGCTGTCCAAAAAGATGATGGAGCTTCTTGAGCTTGAGAACGGGGGACATATTGTGTTCAGGCAAACCCCGGTAAGAATTCTTTTCGACGGAGTAGAGATGGCGTGCAGCAGACTGTTGAAGGAAAAGGAGATAACACTTGAGTGTGTGGAACAGGGCGAATGCTTCAGGGTGGATGCAGACCTTATGACAGATGCTCTGATTAATCTTGTAGATAATGCGATTAAGGCAAGCGACTGCGGCAGTAGAATTGTATTGAGGGCCGAAGATAAGAAGATAACGGTTCAGGACTTTGGCAAGGGAATTAAAAAGGAGGAGCAGCAGAATATACTGGAGCCGTTTTATATGGTAGACAAGGCCAGAAGTAGGAAAAACGGAGGTGCAGGGCTTGGTCTTACACTTACGGCTACTATACTAAAGAAGCATAACTGCCGTCTGATCATAGACAGTGAAATAAATAAGGGCACAACTATGATTTTACAATTTGTTTAAAAAACGATGAATACTTGATATATAAATCCATGCTAAGCTCTATCTAGCATGGATTATTAATTTTAGGAGGAACGCTATG
>CAMALN010000182.1 GCA_945836565.1 uncultured Lachnospiraceae bacterium | reverse complement strand
GCCCATATTGTTCGCCCTACAGACTTAAATAGTGCAAAGCGATTGTTCGGTGGGACCTTAATGTCGTGGATAGATGAAGCGGCAGTTATTGTTGCAAAGCGACATGCAAATATGAATATTACAACTGCTTCAGTAGATAATTTGAGTTTTCTTCGTGCAGCGCATATGAGGGATGTAATTGTAATCATTGGAAAGATAACATATGTTGGTAATACTTCAATGGAGGTGAAGGTTGAGTCTTTTGTAGAACATATAGATGGTAAACGTGAGCTTGTAAATAGAGCATATTTGACGTTGGTTGGACTTGACGATGCCGGAAAGCCTGCGAAGCTTCCGGAACTTATATTGGAAACTGAGGAAGAAATTCTTGAGAACGAGCAGGCGAAGCTAAGAAGAATGATGAGAAAACAGATGAATTAATAAGGTTTAAAAAGGAGGATTAGACAATGCTTGAAGTAGGAACAAAGGCACCTGATTTTGAATTACCGGATCAGAATGGAAAGCTGCATAAGCTAAGTGATTATATTGGAAAGAAGGTTATATTGTATTTTTATCCAAAGGATAATACGCCCGGATGTACCAAGCAGGCATGTGGATTTTCAGACAGATATCCACAGTTTGCTGAAAAGGGAGCGGTAATTCTGGGAGTAAGTAAGGATTCCGTAGCCTCTCATAAGAAGTTTGAGGAAAAGTACGGATTAGCATTTACTTTGCTTGCAGACCCTGAGCGTAAGGTGATTGAAGCCTATGACGTATGGAAGGAGAAGAAGAATTACGGGAAGGTTTCAATGGGGGTAGTGCGTACTACTTATCTTATAGATGAGAAAGGCGTTATAATTAAAAGCAATGATAAAGTAAAAGCGGCAGATGATCCGGAGAATATGCTACAGGAGTTATCATAATGAAGATAATATTATCGCCTGCGAAAAAGATGAACGAAAATGAATATAGCGGTTCTTTTGGACAAAATGTTTTTGAACAGCATGAAGGCCTCGTTATTAGCAGACCGGTTTATCTGGATAAGACAGAACAGGTTTTATTGTGGCTTAAAAGTCAGTCATATGATGGACTTAAGAAGCTATGGGGATGTAATGACAATATCGCGGAATTAAATCTGGCTCGTCTTGAGCATATGGATTTGTATAAGCATCTTACACCGGCGGTGCTTGCGTATGAAGGTATAGCGTATCAATATATGGCACCGGCAGTGTTTGAGGATGGACATTTCGATTATGTTCAGGAGCACCTTTGTATCCTGTCCGCCTTTTATGGTGTGCTTAAGGCTATGGACGGGGTGACACCGTATAGATTAGAAATGCAGGCTAAGGCAAGTATAAATGGAACCGGTAATTTGTATGGATTCTGGCAAGACGATTTGTATAAAGCAGTAAGAGATGACAGTGGGATAATAATTAATCTCGCATCAAAGGAATATTCAAAGTGCGTTGAAAAATATCTTACGAAAGATGACAGATATATAACCATTACATTTTGTGAGAAGTCGGGAGATAAGCTGGTTACCAAAGGTACTTACGCCAAGATGGCAAGAGGTGACATGGTAAGACTCATGGCGGAAAATCATATTGAAGACCCTGTAGAGATAAAAGGATACGACAGGCTTGGATATACCTATAGGGAGGATTTGTCTTCCGCTTCGGAATATGTATTTGAAAGAATCGGACATATAGGGAGAGAGTAGCATATGAGAAAGATTATCCTGGCATCTGCGTCGCCTCGTCGGCAGGAGATAATGACACTTGGCGGATTTCACTATGAGGTAGAAGCTTCTGATGCTGAAGAAGAGATATCAAAGGAAGAATTAGACAGATTATTGCCTCACGAGCAGGTTGAAATGCTCGCGGAATGTAAAGCTAAAGATGTATATACACGGTATTCTGATGATGAGGCTGTAATGGTAATTGGTGCCGATACGGTAGTATCAGTTGATGATACTGTTCTTGGAAAGCCTTCGTCGAAGGAGGAAGCGGTAGCTATGCTTAGACTGTTATCAGGTCGCTCACATGAGGTATATACCGGTGTTTGTATGATGCAAGGCGGGGTGAGAAAAGTCTTTAGCTGTTTGACTGAGGTTGTGTTTTATCAGTTAACAGAAGAGGAAATTGAAGCATACGTTGAATCCGGCGAATGCTATGACAAGGCCGGCGCATATGCGATACAGGGTGGTGCAGCGAAATTCATCCGCGAGATAAAGGGTGATTATTTTAATGTAGTTGGGTTACCACTTTCGAGATTGTACCATGAGATTTGGTGATGGGGAGAAGCTTATGATTCAATTATTTACGAAGAAAAAGCCTATACAACCAAGAATTGAATATAATCCGGACACACAGCTTCCGGTTCTTCGTTGTTCTATCTGCACAGGCGAACAGGTCGCAGGCTTCAAGGACAAGGCAACAGGGCATTTTACTGATGTCATGTTGATAAAGGAACCGCAGGATTTGGAAAGGTTTCGCAGCATATACAACATAGATACCATTACAAAAGAGTATTGATAATTTGAGGTAGAACATACAGGAGATTATATAAAGGTTATGAAGGCAGGTAGAAATAAAACAATAGATATTTCAGTTGAAGAAGGGAGGAAATACCTTGAACGATGTATCAGTATTTCCGGTAATACAACACTGGAGGAAGTGCTTGATAAGACTATATACGGTGATACATTTGATATGCTCAAATTCTTGCCGGAAAAATCAGTGGATCTATTGATAGTTGATCCGCCATATAACCTGGACAAAAACTTCCATGGCAATAAATTCAAGAAGACTTCAGATGAGATGTACGAGGAATATACAGAAAGCTGGATATCTCTGGTCAAACCATTATTGAAGGATGAAGCCACAATCTATGTGTGCTGTGACTGGCAGTCCGGCACGGCTATACATCAAGCCTTACAGAAACATTTTTACATACAAAACCGTATCACATGGCAGCGTGAGAAGGGAAGAGGCGCACTATCTAATTGGAAAAATGGCATGGAGGATATCTGGTTTGCTACGAATTCCAAGAATTATACATTTAATGTAGAAGCAGTAAAGAGCAGACGAAGGGTGATAGCACCATATAGGGTAGATGGAAAACCGAAGGATTGGGAAGAAACCGAACAGGGTAATTTCAGGAATACGTACCCGTCGAATTTCTGGGATGATATATCGATTCCGTATTGGTCTATGGCTGAGAATACGGCACATCCTACACAGAAACCCGAAAAGCTGCTTGCAAAGCTGATACTTGCAAGCTCTAATCCCGGGGATGTGATATTGGATCCTTTCCTGGGCTCCGGTTCAACCTCTGTTACCGCCAAAAAGCTGGGCAGACATTATATAGGTATAGAGCAAAATGAACAGTATTGTGTGTGGACAGAAAAAAGACTGGAGCTGGCTGAGACAGATACCACTATACAAGGCTACGCAGACGGGGTTTTCTGGGAGAGAAATACAAAGGTGCCTCAGAAAACTCATTCAATTTAGTTTGACAAAGCCCTGCTCCTATGGCATAATGTGAATAATTGGTGCTTTATTACATTAAAGCGTTACGCAACAAAGCGTTGATGCGTAAAATTCACGACAAAGGAGAGAGGAAAATGGCAATT
>CAMALN010000181.1 GCA_945836565.1 uncultured Lachnospiraceae bacterium | reverse complement strand
GCTTATAAGAGAACGCTTGCGAGTTTGCGAACGTGCCCAATCGCCACCAGCCCAAAGGAAAGTGTCAGATTTACTTAGGTGTCGGAATCTTGTAAGTCAATGTGAATGATAAGGACAGGAGGTGTATTTGAAGGCTTAATGCCTGTGTATTATTTGGGGCATAGCGATAAAATAGGTGTTGTTATTTGAGGGGATAATCGTATATAATTGAAGGTAAGATATTATGGTTTTTTTGAGGTTTGAGGATAGAATATGAAGGTTAAATGCAGTTATTGCGGAAAGAAATATGACAATATAACGAATAATAATCAGTGTCCTGTATGTGGATGTAAGTATGCAGGAGACGGGGACGGCGATTATATAATTCCTGATGCTATTATGGGTAACTATGGTAGTGGGGTAGTGTTGAATGATGAACCGGATTTGATAGAAGATGCTGAGGATGAAGAGGTTCTTTTGGGAGAAGTGGAGCCGGATGCAGGAAGAGCTGTACGGGCAAGGAATTCGAAAAAGAATGATGTCGCGGATAAAACCATAGATGCATTTAAGAAGTTTTGGTATGTATTCTTTTGTGTTGTTTTTACCGGTCTTGTAATAATTATGGATTTGGCTTTCTTTGGACTTCGTATTGGGAAAGAACAAAGAAAGAAAAAACATGAGGAAAGACAGGAGCAGTTGGAGATTGCTGAAGAGAGTCCGATTGATGAAGAGTTTTATGATTATGAGGATTTGGTAGCCGGACAGCCTATTTTCTATACGAATTATTATGATGATGAGCTTATGATATACATAAAGGGTGTGAAGGTATTTGAGGATACAAGGGTGCCTATGCCGGAGGGATATGAGGTGCTTGAGCTTTCTTATGCAGTGGATGATGGAAAGGGAGATTCCACGAGTAATATATATGGAGTAAATATTGATACTTTTATATTGACGAAGACAGGTATGTATATAGAGCCATTGTCGTATGAGATAGATGACCTTATCAATTATGATGGAGAGAGGTATTATGAGAGTAATATAGGTTCGGATTTTGATAATAAGGAAGGTAAGATGTACTTTGTAGTTAAAGCAAATGATGCTGATGACCTTCTGCTTGAATGTAAGCACAGAGGCGAGGATTATAATGATAATACTATAGAAAGAAAGATATACATAAGGGGCATAGTGGTAGAGAAGTAATGAAGAAAAAGTGGAATTATCTGAAAATTATAATATTAGTGGTAATCGTACAGTTTTTCGGCTTTGGAATATATGCATCGATAGAGGAAAAGGAGATGTATGAGATTGCAACCGAAATGGATGTGCAGATAAATAAGCTTGTGAGCTGTGAGAAGCTGGATTATGATTCGGAGTATCTTTTGAACATGGATAGAAAGATTGATACAACCATGGATTATTATCTGGTTGAGCTTGAGCTTTATAATAATGAGATTGATACTGAGTATATGCCGTATTTCAATGCCATGGATCAGGATGGTAATTATGCTATGCTGGAGGAGGTTGAATATTATGGTGAAGATTACTATATAACCAGTGGCAATCATGGTGATATGATACCCGGAAAGACAGGTATAAATCAAAAGTATATTTTGGGTATATATGATAATTGGAAGGATAATTTGAAGACAGTAAGTATAGGACAACAGGACTATGATGCAAAAAAAATTGTAAGTGGAATTACCTTTGAATTAAAGTGATTTTAGAGGAGATAAAATATGGGTAAACGAGTTATATGGATTGTTATGGACAGCGTTGGCATAGGTGAACTTCCTGATGCTGATATGTATGGGGATGCAGGGGCAGATACTTTAGGACATATTCTGAAGACCCTGCCGGATACAAGCTTACCGAACCTTGCCAAGCTTGGATTATATCAGATAGATGATACAACCATTAAGGGGAGAGAAGATGCTGAAGTCTGTGGTTGTTATGCCAAGTGTATGGAGAAATCAAAGGGTAAGGATACCACGACGGGACATTGGGAGATGATAGGTATATATACCAAGAAACCATTTCCAACTTATCCGAATGGATTCCCGAAGGAGATAATCGATGAGTTTATCAAGAGAACAGGATGCGGAGATATATATGGAAATAAGGTTGCATCAGGTGTACCTGTAATTGCTGAATATGGTGAACAGCATATGCAGACGGGATATCCGATAGTGTATACTTCTGCGGATTCTGTATTTCAGATAGCGGCATCAGAGGAAAGGGTTGGTTTGGATAAGCTCTATGAGATGTGTAGGATAGCCCGAGATATTTTGCAGGGCGAGCATGCTGTGGGAAGGGTTATCGCAAGACCTTTTGTCAGAGTTAAGGAAGATAAAAAACTGAATG
Source organism: uncultured Lachnospiraceae bacterium (assembly GCA_945836565.1). Taxonomy (GTDB): domain Bacteria; phylum Bacillota; class Clostridia; order Lachnospirales; family Lachnospiraceae; genus Coprococcus_C. The sequence goes on along the minus strand of CAMALN010000181.1, from coordinate 1,309 downwards.
AGGTTGACATAAAACCTATAGGGGCCTTTGAGAGAACTGCGAATAGAAGAGATTTTGCACTTGAACCAAGCAAGAAGAATGTGCTGTCTCAGATAAAGGCTGCCGGGAAGACGGTTGCAGCAGTTGGAAAGATAAGTGACATATTCGCAGGGGTTGGTATAACGACAGAGGTTCATACCTCCGGAAATGCAGACGGAATGGATAAGACACTTGGTTATATGAGGACTGTGGAAGAGGGACTTATATTTGCCAACCTGGTGGATTTTGATATGAAGTACGGACACAGGAGAGATACTGTGGGATATAGGGATGCCCTGGTAGAGTTCGATGCATGGCTCGGAAAATGTATGGAGCAGCTAGAGGATGATGACCTATTGATTGTGAATGCTGACCACGGCTGTGATCCTGAATTCAAGGGAAGTGATCATACAAGGGAGTATATTCCTTTGATGATGTATGGTAATAAATTGAAGAAGAATGTTAATTTAGGTGTGCTTTCTTCTTTTGCAGATATCGGAAAGACGGTTTGTGAATATATTCTGGGTGATGGATATTCAGAGGATGTGACAGAAATTGGGGAGAGCTTTTTGAATCGTATTGCAGAATAGGATAAGTGAATCAGAGTACTAAATATACTTGTGGACTGCGATAATATACTGAGTTATTGAGATAGGGCAGTTATCTGCAATTTATGTTTTATTATTAAATTCAGTTAATTTTGGATATTATGGTGAGGGGTGTTACGATATGAGAATGTATGACTTGATAATGAAGAAACGAAACGGTGGGGTTCATACAAAGGAAGAGATAGAATTTATAGTGAAGAATTTTACAGAGGGCATTATACCTGATTATCAGATGTCAGCGTGGCTTATGGCTGTATATTATAAGGGTATGACTGCGGAAGAAACCACAGCACTTACTCTTGCGATGGCTGACAGTGGCGACAGACTTGACTTATCAGCGATTGACGGGATAAAGGTGGATAAGCATAGTACGGGAGGAGTAGGTGATAAGACAACCTTCGTAGTGGCGCCGCTTCTTGCAAGCATGGGAGTAAAGATTGCAAAGATGAGCGGAAGAGGGCTCGGACATACGGGCGGAACCATAGACAAGCTTGAGGCGATTGAGGGCTTCAATGTGTCTATACCTGAAGAAGAATTCATAGAAAATGTGAATAAGATATCGCTTGCTTTGGTAGGTCAGACCGGAAATCTGGCTCCTGCCGACAAGAAGATATATGCACTAAGAGATGTAACAGCAACGGTTGACAGTATACCGCTTATTGCATCAAGTATTATGAGCAAGA
>CAMALN010000180.1 GCA_945836565.1 uncultured Lachnospiraceae bacterium | reverse complement strand
GCATCTAAGCGCGAGCGGTCCCGTAATAAAACAATTATTCAAACCTAGAAGCGTCATGACCACCACTATGATTCATCAATATAAAACATTCGACTTTTACCACAACCTATGATAAAATATTTCGTGGTACACTATTATTACAGAGGAGGTTACAAGCTATGAGACATAAGAAATCTGCAAATCTGACTATAAGCGCGGTTGCTTTTGTTGCAGCCTTTTTAGTTGACTTATATCTTATAATTTCGTCACCTCAGTACATTGAAGTTATCATTGCGATATCCCTGATAGTTGTTGTGGATACCTACTTTTTGGTTGAGGGTATAATCAATAAGGTTGACGATATTGCTTCGATACAGATAGACAAACAGAATGAGCTTACAAAGGTTGAAAAGGGTATATATTCCGTTGCAAAGAGAGAGGAAATATCCAGAAATCAGAGTATGTCTGCCATACTTGATATGATGCTTGAATTAAAGGACGAAAACTCAACCTTAATGAGAGAGCTTATTAATCAAAACGGAATGATGTCCAAGCTTTCTATAAAGAAGGAGATGGACAATACCTCAAAGATTGTTAACAGCAATGAAAAGCTTGCTGTATTAATAGCTCAGAGTGTGACTGCAAATGCAAAGTCTCAGGAGGAAGCAATAGAGATATTGAACGATATCTGCAGAGAGCTTGAACAGAGTAACGGACGTTACAATGAAAACGCAGAGCAAAAATATTCACATCTCAAGATTATGAACTAAAAAGGATATGTTATGAATTACATTGTTTTAGATCTTGAATGGAATCAGGCCTGCAACCACGAATTTGAAAACCCAAGAATTCCGTTTGAGATAATCGAGATAGGTGCGGTAAAGCTTAACAAAAAACTTAAACTCATAGACTCCTATTCAAGCATTATCAAGCCTAAGCATTACAAAAAAATACAACCGCATATAAAAAGCATATTAAATTATGATGAAGCTACATTGAAAAAGGGAAGACCATTTGATATGGTATTTCGTGAATTCATAAAATGGTGCGGAACGGATTATATATTCTGTACCTGGGGCTCTATGGATTTAAGCTATCTTCAGAATAATATGGATTATTATTATATGAAGCCTTTTCCTTCCCCTCTCAAATACTATAATATTCAGCAGATGTATAGTGATATAATTGACAAAGAGAGCTCTATGATAAAGCTTGAAAAGGCAGTTGAGAATATGGCTATTCCGGTTGACCGTCCTTTTCACAGTGCTGTGAATGATGCATATTATACAGGATTAATCCTACAAAAGCTTTCTCCACGTGATATAGAAGACAGATATTGCTATGACGTTTACAATAATCCTAAAGAAAAGGAAGATGAGATAGTCTCCTATCATAAGAATTATATGGAGCATATATCAAAGGAGTATGATGACAAAAATGAAGCTCTAAAGGATGCTGAGCTATTCTCTATGATATGCTACAGATGTGGCAAGAAGATATCAAAGAAGATAAAATGGTATGCGAATACTCCGAATTCTTATGTTTGTGTCGGTAAATGCTGGTATCACGGATTGGTACAGGGTAAACTAAGATTCAAGCAATCTAAAGAAGGAAAAATATTTGCTATCAAAACAATGCTTCCAACAGATAAAAAGGGTATGGAAAATATACGTAAACGTCAGGACGAGCTTAGGATAAAGCGTCAGGAAAAAAGGCATAGTAAAGCAAATTAAAACAACCTCATTTTAGAGGTTGTTTTATTATGCAATCATTATTTCTTAATTATTTAATTAACTTTTGACACTCCCTGCATAATATGTTAGATTTTATGTTGGATTTTTATATGAAAGAAACGGTAATAAAAATGGACAATACATCACATATAACAGAGGAATACGATATAGTTGTAGTCGGTGCGGGACATGCAGGCTGTGAAGCAGCATTAGCCTCTGCAAGACTTGGCTTTAATACAATACTTTTTACTATAAGCATGGACAGTGTAGCCCTTATGCCTTGTAACCCAAACATCGGTGGAAGCTCAAAGGGACACCTCGTTAGAGAGATAGATGCCTTGGGTGGAGAGATGGGCAAGAATATAGATAAAACCTATATTCAGTCTAAGATGCTTAACGTATCTAAGGGACCTGCTGTACACTCACTTCGTGCACAGGCAGATAAGGTTGAATACACAAAGCAGATGAGACTCACCTTGTTAAATGAGCCTAATTTAACCTTAAGACAGGGCGAGGTTTCAGAGCTTATCTATGCTGAGGAGGAGCTTGCTCCAACTACAGATAACTCAAGCTTAATTCAAGACTCAGGCTTTAGAAAAGTAATAAAAGGTGTACGTACCTATTCAGGTGCTGTCTATCTTGCAAAAGCAGTAATATTATGTACAGGAACTTACCTTAAAGCAAGATGTATATATGGCGATGTTGTAAACCATACCGGCCCAAATGGACTTATGGCAGCAAACCACCTCTCTGCTTCAATGAATGAAGCAGGCATAACTCTCCGCAGATTTAAAACCGGTACACCTGCCAGACTTGATAAGAAGACTATAGATTTTTCCAAAATGGAAGAACAAAAGGGTGATGAACACATAGTTCCTTTTTCATTTACAAATACTGAAGAGGACATAAAGAGAGAACAGATATCCTGCTGGTTAACCTACACAAATGAAACCACTCACGATATTATCAGGAATAATATAGACCGTTCTCCGCTTTTTTCAGGCTTCATAGAAGGAACCGGTCCAAGGTATTGTCCTTCCATTGAGGATAAGGTTATGAAGTTTCCTGACAAGAACAGACATCAGATATTTATCGAGCCGGAAGGAGAATTCACGAACGAGATGTATATGGGAGGTATGTCGTCTTCCCTTCCTGAGGATGTTCAATACGCCATGATAAGAACCGTTCCGGGACTTGAAAATGTAAGTATAACCAGGAATGCTTATGCCATAGAATATGACTGTATAGATGCAACAAATTTGAGAGCAAATCTTGAATTCAAGGATATAGACGGTCTTTTTTGTGCAGGTCAGATAAACGGCAGCTCAGGCTATGAAGAAGCCGCTGCTCAGGGACTTATGGCCGGTATAAATGCTGCCAGAAGACTTCAGAAAAAAGAACCTGTTATACTTGATCGTTCACAGGGCTATATCGGGGTACTGATAGATGACCTTGTTACAAAGCAAACCTTTGAACCATATCGTATGATGACCTCAAGAGCCGAGTATAGACTTTTATTACGACAGGATAATGCTGATTTAAGACTTACGGATATCGGTCACGAGATTGGTCTCATAGATGAAGAAAGATATGCTTCCTTCTGTAAAAAGAGGCAGCAGATAAATGACGAGATAGAAAGACTCAATAATACCTCAGTCGGTGCAAATAAAACCATTCAGGCATTTTTATCAGCACATGACAGCTCACCTTTGGTTACAGCAGCTACACTTGCTGAATTAATCAGAAGACCTGAGCTTTCATATGAGCTTCTCTGTGATATTGATCCTGAGAACAAGAAGGATGAGCTTTCATCTGATGTCATAGAGCAGATTAATATATCCATCAAATACGAAGGATATATATCCAGACAACAGCAGCAGGTTGCACAGTTTAAAAAGCTTGAGAAAAAGCTCATACCTGTAGATATAGATTATAATGATGTAAGCAATCTGAGAAAAGAAGCCAGACAAAAATTAG
>CAMALN010000179.1 GCA_945836565.1 uncultured Lachnospiraceae bacterium | reverse complement strand
ACTACACGTCCGAGCATAGCATCACCAACCGGTACCTCAACTACTCGTCCGGTTGTCTTAACTATATCGCCCTCATTTATATTCTTAGAATCACCAAGCAGAACGGCTCCAACGTTATCCTCCTCAAGGTTAAGTATCATACCATATACTTCACCCGGGAATTCAAGAAGCTCTCCCTGCATAGCATTTTCCAGGCCATGAATACGCGCTATACCATCGGCAACCTGTATTACAGTTCCCACGTCATTTGTCTCTAGCGCCACTTTATAATTCTTAATCTGCTCTTTTATAACCGAGCTGATTTCTTCCGGCTTCAAATTCATGGACGTAAAACACCTTCTTTCCTTCTAGATTTTATGGATTATATGTCCTCTATGCTCTCGAAAGAGCCTTTGACATACTTTCAAGCTTTGTCTTCACAGAGCTGTCTACAACTCTGTCTTCTATGCGGATAATCATACCACCTATAATAGACTTATCCTGATGATATATCATCTCTAAACTCTCGTATGGAGTAGTATCGAGTATGCGCTTCTCAACCGCCGCCTTCTGCGACGCATCAAGCTCCATCGCACTTGTCACATCTACAACTCCGATCCTCTTATATTTCTTTACCTGCTTTACGAAGTACTCCAATATACCAACGATATTCCTTGCGTGATTCTTCTCAACCACCATCACAAGCAAGCCTGTAAGCTCATCTGATATACGTCCGTCAAATGTTTGCTTTACAACCTCAACCTTGCTTTCCTTTGCTATATGTGGGTGAGCCAGAAGCTTAACCAGCTCTTCATTATCCCTGATAATATCTCCAAGTGCCTTCGCCTCTTCGTAGAGAGCATCGACCCTGCCTTCCTCTATCGCAAGCTCAAAGAGTGCATTACCATAGGTTGCTTCTATTTGCTTAGCCATGTATCATCACCCATTTCCTTCAAGGTATCATCGATAAGCTTAGCCTGAGTCGCTTCATCAAGTGAAGTCTCAACGAGCTTTCCTGCCATAGCTGTAGCTACGGTTATAATCTCCTGCTTAACCTCATCCTTAACCTTATTCTTCTCCAGCAAAGCTTCCTGATTTGCGCCGCGAATAATTCTCGCCGCCTCCTCCTTTGCCTCGGCAACTATAGTCTCTTCGTTCTTCAAAGCCTTCTTTCTGGCTGCCGAAAGCATATCACTCACCTCAGAATCTGCTGCCTTAATCTTAGCATCATATTCCTCCTTGAGCTTAGCTGCATCTTCCTTGTTCTTCTCTGCATCGGCTATATCTGCCGCTATCTTGTTCTGACGCTCCTCAAGCATCTTCCTAACAGGATTGATAAGAAAATATCCTACGAAGATAAACAGTATAAATACCGCTACGCCCTGAACCAAAACATCGAACAACAGCTGAGCATCCAGACCGAATATACGTCCGGTACTCTCTGAAAGGAGTGCGACACTCGCATTTGTAATTATGCTAAAGGTTGTCACTATTCTTCCTCCTCCATGGAATAAAATCTATATATCTTACTTACCAAAAGGCTTAACGAACATAAGAAGAAGTGATACAACGAGTCCGTAAAGACCTGTAGTCTCTGCAACTGCCTGTCCAAGGAGCATAGTTGACATGATATCACCCTTTGCGCCCGGGTTACGTCCAACTGCTGATGCACCATATCCTGCTGCGATTCCCTGACCAATTCCAGGTCCGATACCTGAACAAACTGCAATACCTGCACCAATTGCTGATGCTGCTCCAATTAAACCAGTGATATTAATTTCCATTTCTTTTACCTCCAAAAAAATTTACTTTCCATCTCTCTTATCTGAAATGAATACCATAGTAAGCATACAGAATACATATGCCTGAATTGCTCCCGAGAACAAATCAAAGTATACGTGTAATGCCGATGGTATACCAAATCTGAACAAGACCGGTATAAGACCATAATAAAGTGCCATCATAACCGTTCCCGCCAATACATTTCCGAATAAACGAAGTGACATCGACACAGGTGTCGCAAACTCACTTATCACGTTAATAGGGAAAAATAAGAATATAGGCTGGAAAAGGTCTGTGAAAGCGCCCCATTTCTTGTATCTGATTGCAGCGTACTGAATCATCACAAAGGTTATGAGTGCTATACACAAGGTTGTACCGTAATCGGCTGTCGGTGGTCTTAGTCCGAACAGTCCCGATATGTTTGACAGCAGTACAAACAAGAACAGTGTACCAATGTAGTTGATATACTTCTTACCCGGCTTCTTTCCCATGCTGCTATTTACGAAGCTCACAAGCATTCCGATGACTGTTTCAACACCGGTTGCAAACAAGCTCGGTTTATCACCCGCCCGAAGAACCGCTCTTCGCGCCGCAAATGTGAGACAGAGAATAGTCAGGCAGACTATCAAGGTACACACATGGGTGGTGGTAATGTATACCGTATTGCCAAAGAAATTGATTGGATAGAGCTCATTGATATAGAAATCAGCTTCCGGTCTCACCATATCAAGTCCCAAGGCCAAACCACTTTGCATACTAACCCCTCCTTCATATTAAGTTATATATATAAAATGCTAACTTGCATCTTAAATATGCTTTATCATATAAATCTTCTGATAAACGGATTCATAAATGCTGATATCTTGAGACCTATAAGTCCCACTGTAACACCTACAAATGCCGTCCAGTCTATCAAAATTGCAACTATCATAAGCGCCGCTGAGCCCAAAAGCCGTAAAAGCGAATGCAAGGTCACATGCTTCCTCGCTCCGTCAGGATGCATATCCAGAGCACTCTCTATAGTCGTGTACATATTGTACGTAACACCCATAGCACCTAAAAGCCCCGCCAGAAGTCCCAGCTCATACATCCATATCGGTCTCATAAAAATGATACCCAATATGCCAAATATTACTCCATGTAATGCAATGCCAACATAAATCTGTCTAAGAGTACGCTTCGGTGCTTCCATCCCTGTCTCAGAAGCCTTTGTATGCCCACTATCCGTCATGGTCTCATATCATCCTCTCCATCGTCCTCTTCATCATCGCGGCTTCGGCTAATCATCCTTATATACTCATCATCCGGATTCTCGAATGACACAAACTTCTTAATCAGAATGACTGCTGCCTTAAAGCCTGCCAAAACTCCGAGTACCACAAACCACACCATAAGCCTTGCATGAAATACCTTTTCGCACAAATATCCAAGGCCTATACACATAAATATTGTAACCAATACCGTGAAGCCTATTTGCAATATAAGATATATCATTTTGGCTATTCGATTCATGTTCTGTATATCCGGCTCCATCTAAAAAAATATGCGTTGCAAGCTTCGACAAACATAAAAAATATTATACAATATTCGTGTTGGTTTTTCAATAAATAGAATGCGAAATATTTGTGTCTATGGTTATCATATCTCTTCTTTAAGTATATCCATAGTTCTTTTTATACCATCTCTAATATCGTACTTTGCCTTAAAGCCTAATTGTGCAAGCTTGCTTCCGTCGAGTCTTGCGATGGTTGCTGTGCTGTAGCCGGCTTTTTCTACCTCGTCAGGAAGTTCGAATACAACCTGTTTTCCTGCATAGGAGGCTATCTCTGACGCGAGGTCTTTGAGTCGGATATCAGAACGGATGTCGGATACGTTATATGCCTCGCCGCATTCACCCAAAAGTAAGACATACAAAAGTCCCGCCACTGCG
>CAMALN010000178.1 GCA_945836565.1 uncultured Lachnospiraceae bacterium | reverse complement strand
AAGCAACTATGACTGATTCTACAAACAGCAAAGTTATGAAGAAGATTTTACCATATTTATAGGATATTAGGAGGAATGAACAATGGCAAGAATTAAAGGCGGCGTTGGCGCTAAGAAGAGACATAATAGAACATTAAAACTCGCTAAGGGATATAAGGGAGCAAGATCAAAGCAGTACAGAGTAGCTAAGCAGTCAGTTATGAGAGCACTTACTACTTCATATGCTGGTCGTAAGCAGAGAAAGAGACAGTTCAGACAGCTCTGGATTGCACGTATTAATGCGGCAGCCAGAATGAACGGCATCTCATACAGCAAGCTTATGTATGGCTTAAAGCTCGCTGAGGTAGACATCAACAGAAAGATGCTTTCAGAGATGGCAATCAGCGATCCGGCTGGATTTACAAAGCTTGTAGAGGTTGCTAAGTCAAAGCTTGCATAATATTGATTTTACGAAACTGACTATCCTTATGGATGGTCAGTTTTTTTACTTTATATGCGAGTTTACAAGCAAATATCAAAGTGACAAAAGGGACAAAGGGTGATGTATGGAAGAAATAATTAAGCTTAAAAATGTAACAAAGGAATTTAAGGTGTTAAATAGGCGGGAGGGCTTAAAAGGAAGCATCCGCGATTTGTTTTCACGAGACTATAGGACAGTAAGGGCCGTAAATGATATATCTATGGATATCATGCCGGGTGAAATCGTAGGATATCTGGGACCCAATGGAGCAGGTAAGTCGACAACCATCAAGATGATGACAGGAGTACTTGAACCATCTTCAGGAGAGATAATATGTAATGGGATAATCCCATACAAAAACAGAAGCGTAAATGCACAGAATATAGGGGTAGTATTCGGACAGCGTTCACAGCTATGGTGGGCATTGCCGGCTGTTGAATCCTTTAAGATACTGAAGGATATATATCAGGTTAGTGATTCGACCTATAAGGATATGATGGAGCTTTATTCTACTATGGTGGATATGGACCAGCTTATGCATAAGCCTGTCAGACAGATGTCACTAGGTCAGAGAACCTTGTGTGATATATTAGCATCCTTTATACATAACCCAAGAGTGGTATTCCTTGATGAACCAACAATAGGCCTCGATGTAGCTATGAAGGCGAAGATTAGAGAGCTTATAAAGATATTGAATAAGGAAAAGTCTACAACCATTATCCTGACAACTCATGATATGGGTGATGTAGATGCACTTTGCAGAAGAATAGTAATAATCGATAAAGGAACCATGCTGTATGACAATGATATAGAAAATCTTACAGAGCTTTTTGGTGACTATAGAACGATAAAGCTTTCATTGATAAAAAAGGATGAAGCGATAACTGAGGATAGATTGAACGAATTGGTGGCTTCTGTACGGGACATCTTGGATGTCGGAGCCAAAGCCCCTGAAGGTATTACTGTTAGCTACAATGAAAATGAAATTGAAGTTCTTGTAGATGAGCATAAGAATAATATAGTTAAGATTATGAATCTGATACAGGAGAAGCATAAGATATATGATATGCATCTTGTGGAGATTTCAACAGAAAGTGTCATTAAGAAGATATATGAAAGGGGAATCTAAATGAAGCGATATTTATCCCTTGTAAAAACAGGTATTCTGGATGCGCTACAGTTCAGACTTTCACTGATAGTAACTACTCTTGGCAACCTACTGTATCTTTTGTTGGTTTATCACTTGTGGAAAGCTATATTTGCATCTTCAGGAGCTACTGTTATAAATGGAATGAGTTTTACGGACACCATGATATATCTCGTATTTGCAAGTGCATTGTTCAATTTTATGGAGATGTGGGTAGTATGGGATATGGGACGTGACATACAAAGCGGCGCGATAGTGGTGGACCTGTTAAAGCCTGTAAAGTATCGGCAGTGGAGATTCTTCTCCGGATGCGGTGAGGCGGTAGTGAAATTTTTTACAACCTTTCTGCCTACGGCGATAGTTGTATTTCTTGTATCAGGAAATGCTATTCCTATAGGACTCAATTTATTGGCATTTGTAATATCTGTAGCAATGTCAATGCTGATAAATTATTATATCAATTTTATGGTTGCTACGGTATGTATGTACACCGATACTATCTGGGGAATTAATATTATGAAGGAGGTTATTGTGTCGCTTTTGAGTGGAGCGACCATACCTTTAGCATTCTTCCCGGATTCGCTTAGAAGGGTAGTTGAATTGTTACCATTCCAGACTATATGTAATACACCGATTAAGCTTCTGCTACATAATGAATATGGAATTACACAGTATGCGCAGATGTTTGGTATACAGATATTCTGGCTTTTGGCACTCAGGTTATTGAGCGAATGGTTCTTCAATGTATCTGTGAAGAGAATAACAGTAAACGGAGGTTAAGCTTATGCCAAAAAGAAACCTAAAATACTATATGAAAATATATGGCAAGATAGTTGTTCAGGACATCAAGAGTAAAATGAGCTATAGGGCAGATTTTATAATATCGATGATAGGAATGCTGGCAACCAACATAGCAGGAGCAGTCAGCTTCTATTTGATATTTCAAAGATTTCCATCGATTGCAGGCTGGAGCTACTATGAGATGATATTCCTGTATGGCTTTGCTCTTGTAGCTGCCACACCTGCACAGTGCCTATTTGATAATAACTGGAATTTGAGGCAGGCAGTATATACCGGTGATTTTATAAAATATTGTTTTAGACCTGTTAACCTGTTCTTTTATTTTATGTCTGAGGTGTTTGATGTAAAAGGTTTGGGACAACTGGTATTTGGAATGATAGCAGTGATTTATTCATGGAATAAGCTGGGACTTATATTTCATATATACACGCCAATATTGTTTGTGTTAGCTGTTGTTTCTGCCTCATTATTTATTATAGCTATATTGAATCTTGCCGCAGCCTCTTGCTTTTGGATAATACATTCTTTCTTTGTATTGCAGTTATCGAATACATTGAGAAGCTTTGCCAATTATCCTGTCACTATATTTGGCAGGTCATTAAGAGTGCTGTTTACATATGTCATACCGATTGCGTTCATGTCATATTATCCAAGCCTTATATTTCTAAGACCGGACAATGTACCTATGGCTACATATTTTGCTCCGATTTTCGGAGTAGCATTTTTCTATCTAAGCTATAAGGTGTGGATGAAGGGTGCTATGTCGTATGATGGAACCGGTTCGTGAAAATGTCAGCTTGAGATGCATATTGAAATAATATTTGTGGGAAATACAGAATTGAATTGGGAGAAAACAATCTGTATTTCCCATTATATATGAGATTATTGCGGAGTATAATGCGAACAAGCCTCGAAATGATACAGAAAAAAAGTAATGAAAAGTAATTAATTTCATTGAAAAAAATTTGAAAAAAATTTGAAAAAATGTGTTGACAAATGTCAGATGAAATGGTATCTTATAAAAGCTGTCGCTGATGAGCGAAAGCAGAGTACAATTAAATAAGCTCCAAACAGCCTTATTTTTTTGACTCAATGTTCTATAAGAAAACTTAATATTTTAATAACATGATAACCCTGAAAATTCTTTAAATTTTCAATCAAGTGAATTATTCACTAACAACAGTAAACAGGGACATTATTAAAGCTAACGTTTTAATTTTGACCAAGTTTCAAACTTTTTAATGAGAGTTTGATCCTGGCTCAGGATGAACGCTGGCGGCGTGCTTAACAC
>CAMALN010000177.1 GCA_945836565.1 uncultured Lachnospiraceae bacterium | reverse complement strand
TTTAGATAACCAAGATTTCTCACTGCCTCTGAAGGCTCAAATGCGATTATGATATCGGCATTTCCATATGGAATAAGTGGTGAGCTGGCCATATCTCCTATACGAATATGAGAGATTACAGAGCCTCCGCGCTGAGCCATACCAATCGTCTCGGCACTGTGAACCTTATTTCCTTTTGTCATGGCTGCGGCTGCGATAAGCTTTGATGCAAGAACTGTTCCCTGACCTCCGACACCGCAAAGTAATATGTCTTTATTCATTATGCCTTACCTCCTTTGTCATCATTGGCAGGTAATGTAATTGCTCCAACCGGACAGATATGAGCGCATAATCCGCAACCTGTACAGAGAGCTTCATCTATAGCAACCCTATTGTCCCTGATTATAAGTGCGGGACAGCCTATCTCATTGATACATTTCTTGCACTGGATGCAATTATCTCCTATACATGCCTTACCACTTGGCTTTGTTATGGCTACACAAGGAGACTTGAATATAATAGCTTTGACTCCCCGGGTATTGCTGCAATCGGTTACTGCGGCAACTGCCTCGTCTAAGTCCAATGGATTGACAACGAGTATCTTAGCGACTCCCATCCCCTCCAATACCTTCACAATATCGATTTTCTCTACTAGGTCACCCATCATGTTGCGGCCGGTTCCCGGGTGTGGCTGGTGACCTGTCATTGCCGTAGTGGAGTTATCCAGAACGCAAAGTGTCATATTCGCATCATTGTAGAGAGCATTAACAACGCCTGTCATACCTGATGCGAAGAAGGTTGAATCACCGACAAAGGCAAAGGTCTGGGCATCAGGCTCTGCCCAATGAAATCCCTGGGCCATAGTAATTCCGGCACCCATACACAGACAGGTATCCACCATGTCAAGCGGCATTGCATTTCCGAGGGTATAGCAGCCTATATCACCACAGAAATATGCTTTCTTTCCCTTCATAGCCTTCTTTACAGCATAGAAGGAAGCTCTGTGTGGACATCCGGCACACAGCACAGGAGGTCTTATCGGAAGCTTAGGTGCATCAGAGGTATCGATGGTGGCTGAGGTCTTATCAAGTCCGAGGTAGTCAGCAAGTATACCTGCTATCATATCAGTATTGTTCTCACCGGCAACAGGAACGTGACCGCTACGCTTGCCGTATACATCAACGTCAAGGTGATGCATACCAATTAAACGGTAGAGCTGGTTTTCGATATATGGGCTAAGCTCCTCAAGGCATATCACCTCATCCACATCCCTGAGTGCATCAAGAACGAAATCCTCAGGAAAAGGATGAGGAGTTGATATCTTGACAAGCCTGATATCCGGATACTTATCAAGATATTCCTTTGCATAGGCATAGCTTACACCTGATGCAAATACGGCTTTTCTTGAGGTGCCGTTATTCATTGTATTATATGTATACGCAGAGAAATCCTTTCCAATTTCTATATTGCGCGATTCTATCAGCTTATGATTGGCAAAAGACAAACGTGGGAAGATAACCCATCTTGAAGAATCCTTTATGAAGCCTTCGTATTCCTTAGGCTGAAAACTATCCTCTATGTCTATAGATGCGTATGCGTGGCATACACGGGTTGTAGGCCTGAATAATACAGGTGTCTTGTACTTTTCTGAGTAGTCAAATGCATCCTGTATCATCTGATAAGCCTCTTCAGGAGAGGAAGGGTCAAATACAGGGATTCTGCAGAATTCTGCAAATGCTCTTGTGTCCTGCTCAGTCTGTGAGGATATAGGGCCCGGATCGTCTGCGGATACGATAACCATACCGCCCTTTACACCTACATATGCAAGTGACATAAGTGGATCGGCAGCGACATTTAAGCCAACCTGCTTCATAGTAACTATTGTTCTTGCACCGGAATACGAGGCTGCTGCGGCAACCTCCATTGCGGCCTTTTCATTTACGGACCACTCTATATGTACACCCTTGTGCGGGTATTTGCTAATGGTCTCTATAATCTCTGAGGATGGTGTACCCGGATAGCCGGAAGCGAGATTTACACCTGCGGCAAGTGCACCGAGTGCGATGGCACCATTTCCCATTACATATTCTGTACTCATAGCTTACTCCTTTGGAATATTTATTCATTAACGGAAATTATAAGATAAAATGCAGAAAATGGCAAACTACTTTGTATTTTAAACCAACGGTTGATAGAAACTCTGTTGATAAAAATGTTATTTTTGATATGATATTACATAGTTGAGTAGTGACTTATATAACGAAGCATATAATTTAGCGGGAGGAGCGCTTATGAAATTGATACATTGTGCAGATTTGCATCTGGATTCCAAGATGGAAAGTAATCTCGGTAAAGAGAAGGCAAAGGAGCGTAAGGGAGAGCTTCTGTATACTTTTGAACGAATGATTAACTATGCTGTAGAAAATGCAGTTCAGGCTATTCTTATCGCAGGAGATATGTTTGACACCAAGACCATATCTGCTACAGCAAGAAATACTGTATTAAATGCAATTACAGGACATCCGGACATAAACTTTTACTATCTCAAGGGTAATCATGACAAGGATAATTTTCTGTCCGGAGTTGATGAGCTGCCGGATAATTTAAGACTGTTTAATGATACCTGGACAAGCTATGGGGAGGACGCTTCTGACATAGTTATAACCGGTGTGGAATTGTCGGCAGATAATGCAATGTCTGTTTATAATTCCTTGGTTTTGGATTCAAACAAGTTTAATATTGTAATGATGCATGGACAGGAGGCAGAGTCAGAATCTAAGGATAAGGCAGAGGTAATTAATCTAAAGGCTCTTAGAAACAGAGGTATAGACTATCTTGCGTTAGGTCATGTGCATTTTTATAAGCTGGAAAGCTTAGATCCAAGGGCAACATATTGTTATCCAGGTTGTCTCGAGGGACGAGGCTTTGATGAGTGTGGTGAGCATGGCTTTGTATTGCTTGATATAGACGAGACTACGAAACAGTGCAGGAAGGAGTTTGTTCCGTTTGCAAAGAGACGTCTATATGAGATACCGGTTGATGTATCTGATTGTTCCACAACAGCAGATATGACAAAGAAAGCCAAGGCTTGTGTAGCTGCTGCCGGATGCAGTACGGATAGTTTGATTAAGCTTGTGTTAAAGGGAACTGTTGATGTGGAAAGTGACAAGGATGTAGATTATCTGCTTACAAGCTTTAAGGATACTTATTATTTTGCAAAATGCTATGATGAGACAAGCCTTAAGATTGACATAGATGATTATATGCTGGATCAGTCATTAAAGGGAGAGTATGTTCGTCAGGTTATGGCTGATTCAACTATCTCTGATTCGGATAAAACTAAGATAATAAGGTATGGATTACAGGTTCTTGCCGGAGAGGAGGTTCGATAATTATGAAGTTTATTTCTTGTCATATAGAGAATTTTGGAATACTACATAACTATGATATAGACTTTTCGGATGGAGCCAATATCATATGTGAGGAAAATGGCTGGGGCAAAAGCACATTTGCCGCATTTGTAAGAGCTATGTTCTATGGTCTTGATGGTAAGGGCAAAAAGAGCATAGAAGCAAATGAGAGGATGAGATATAAGCCTTGGCAGGGAGGAGTGTTTGGCGGAAGCATCACCTTTGAAGCTGGTGGTAGGAAGTATACACTTAATCGAGTGTTCGGCGATAAGACAGATGAGCTTGAGCTTAGGGATACTGATACAAATCTTATATCAACAGA
>CAMALN010000176.1 GCA_945836565.1 uncultured Lachnospiraceae bacterium | reverse complement strand
GGAAATCTGAAAAAGGGAAACCTTCCAAGAATAAATTGATACATATGCTGGAGACACTTTTATCCAGAAAAAAGAAGAATGATGTAAAAAGAATTCTTCAGGATGAGCATGGAATGGTTATGGAAACAACCGGAACAGAAAAGGGGGTAATTGAGATGTGTAACTTTGGTGAAGTGTTATATGAAGAAGCAGTTGAAAAGGGAATAGAACAAGGAATAGATACAAAGCTAATTGACCAGATAAAAAAGAAATTACAGAAGGGCAAAGATATATCTACGATAGCTGATGAGATAGAGGAATCAGAAGAGCGAGTGATAGAATTGATGAAAAAAGCAGGATTGTTGTAGAGAAACAGCAGGATTTAGATAATTTCATGGGCGGCTATTATAAAAGAACCCTTGGTTGGATTTGAAATGTCAATCAGGGGTTCTTGATGTATTGAGTAGGCGAGACCTTAGTGACGGAAGTATTACTTGATAACATATTAATGACTTTATAGAAAAGGAGGACATATATGAATATATGGCAGGTATTGGGGATTAGTGAGACAAAGGATAAAGATGAGTTAAAAAAGGCATACAGAGTTAGGCTCAATACGGTTAATCCGGAGGATGATCCTGAGGGATTTATGCAGCTTCGTGAGGCCTATGAGGAAGCAGTCAGGCTGGCTGACAGCGATGAGCGTGAAGAGGAAGATACGCAGGAAGAAGAACTTACCGGAGTGGAGCTTGACATAGACGAGATATATAAGGATTTCAATAGAAGAATCGATGTAGACAGCTGGAAGGAGCTTTTTGCGTCGGATTATTTTGTGGCGCTTGAAACATCTACAGAATCCTTCGAGAAGCTGATGGTGTACGTGATGAACCATTATTGTCTGCCGGATAAGGTATTTAAGCTTTTGGTGGAGACCTTCGATATAGAGGGAAGGAGACAGGAGCTTGGTGAGATTTTTCCGGATGATTTCCTCAATTTTATAATAAACAATGCCAAGTATGAGGATGTTATAAACTATTACGCATTTGAGGGGGATTTGTCATTTGCAGATGAGTTTATAGGTGTATTCTACGCGCTGAAACAATCCATATTGAGAAGGGATTATGATACCGCAGAGGAATATTTTGAGAAGATATACGATATGCCTATATCGAATCCTAGCGTTGATGTTCTAAGGATACAGATGGAGCTTCTCATTATTAGAGAAAAATATGAAGAGGAAAACATTGTATTCAAGGGTGAAGATGCGGACAGAATAAATATATTCAAGGCGGATATTTCAAAGCTTTTGGAGCGTCTGCCTGAGGATAACAATGTGCTTGCGCTGCATGGCGATCTGGAGATTTATACAGGGAATTATGAAGCTGCCAAGGAAGTATTCGAGCACATACTGAAGAATAACCCACGAAATATCGCTGCCCTGGATAAGATGGCGGATTTGCATTACAGACAGGGGGAGTATGAAGCTTCCAGAGATATGTATATGGAACTGGTACAGATAAATCCGTATGATTCAAATCCTAGAGCCGGTATGTATAGAGCCAATATGGGAATTATTGAGGCAGGAAAGAAGACTCTGGAACATAATCCTGATGACCATGGAACTATGCAGGAGATGGCATGGTCGTATTACCAGAATTTTATGTTCGATGAGGGTATAGCCCTTCTTTCAACCTTTGAGCCAACAGAGGAAGAAAGCTACCAGTATTATAACGTAAAGGGTAGAATGTATATAGAAAGTAAGAATTACAGGGAAGCCATGAAATGTTTCCTTAACTGGAAGATGGCTATAGAGAAGCTTATAAATAAGGGTGATAATCTATCGAAGGATGAATATGAAAAGAAGAAACGTTATCCGTATGTGAAGAGTCTCTTAGGCGAATGCTATATGAATCTTGGAATGTACGACGAAGGACGTGACATACTATATGATGCATTAAATTCAGATTATGACGAGAAGGTATGTACCTATGAGACACTGTGTGAGCTGCTGTATAGGATGGAGCAGTTTGATGAATGTATAAGAGAGTGTGATACAGCCATTGCTATGCAACCGGATAATCACTTGTTCCATATGATTAAGGCTAAGGCATGTTACGAGCAGGAGTACCTGAGAGACGCTATGGAAGAGTGTGGCAGAACTATAGCTATATTTCCGTATGCAATGGAAGCTTATGTGTATAAAATAAAAATATATCAGTGGGTGGAGCAGTATGATGATGCGGATGCAGTTATAGAACAGTATCTATCGCTGGTACCGGCGAGCGAGACTATGAAGTATTACCGCGCTCTCAATCTGAAGTATCAGGATAAGGACAAGGCTGCTCTTAAGATATTGGAGGAATTGAAGGAATTACATAATTCTGAGGAGACAGATATAGAGGATTATCCAAAGGTACTTTGTCTTCTGGCAGATATGTATGACGATATGGATATGAATCAGAAGGCGATAGATGTTTATCGTGAGGTGCTCGACATAGCACCTGAGCATATGTCTGTGCATGCATACCTGGGCTATATGTACAAGAAGATAGGTGAGTACGAATTATCCATAGAAGAATATAATAAACAGATAGAGATAAGACCTCATGCAAATCATTTCTTCCATAGAGCAATGGCATTCAAGAGACTTCATAGACCACAGGATGCCATAAAGGACTTGGAAACAGCTGTCGATATGGATCCGCAAAGTCTGTTCAATTATTATCAGCTCGGACAGATATATTATACCATGTGCGATTTTGAGCATGCAGCCGAATGGTATGGAAGAGGTATTGATGTAGCAACAGAAGATAAGCTGGAACAAAAGCTTGAGATGATAAGGTGGAAAGCCAGAGCATTGGCGTGCATTTTCAAATATGAAGAATCGACAAAGCTTATGCAGGAGACACTTGATACCTACGGAGATGAAAATGATTATGATGTGAGGTATGAACTGGCTCTTACATATACCAGAATGGACAGGTTTGATTTGGCCAGAAAGATACTGGAGGAGTATATCGAAAATGGTGACAATGAGGATGAAAAGTTCTCGTATATAAGCCTTCTGATGGAGTTAACAGGTGAGGAGGGCTGTCTGGAGGAATCGAGAGAGCTCTATAAAAAGGCTACGGCATTAAGACCGGAGGACAAAAAGATTCACGGTCTGATGGGCAGAATCTTCTCGTTGAATAAGTGCTATGAGGAAGCAAGGATTGCATTTGAAAAATCCATGGATGAAGGTCAAACAGATTCTGATAATTATTATTGTGAGTATCTGGAAATGGTAAATATATGTGAAGGTTCTCTCGGCGAAGAATATAATGAGCTTATCGAACAGGCAAAGCATGTGGCAGATGATTTGGAGATTCCTAAGATGTATATAAAGCTGGCAAGATTGTACAGGGCACTGAAGGATTATGATAAGGCTTTGGAGTGGGTAAACCGGGCTATCAGCTCTCAAATGTGCTTCGGATGCGGATATGGATGCTGTGAAGAGGGATATCTGGAATTGGGTATTACCTATCAGCAGATGGGTGATATCGATAAGGCAAGAGCCGCCTTTGAAAAGGCCATAGAGGTTCATGGACATTGTGGCATATATGATGTAAAGCTTGCAGAATGCAATTAGACCATTGGGGACAGAAAAGTGGCTTTTTTACTGTCCCCTTTGGCTTTGTTTGCAGTGATGATTTGTTCATCATTGTGATTTTTTTGTGAACTTCGACAACTGTATT
>CAMALN010000175.1 GCA_945836565.1 uncultured Lachnospiraceae bacterium | reverse complement strand
TTATGTCACCATTATTTATCTTGGCTACCTCGCCCTCCAAAAACGGAACCTCAAGCTGCTTTGCATGCTCCTTAAACTTCATAGCAAGCTCATATCCGTTTTCACCATATAAGCCGAGATAATTGTCAACCCTGTCAGTGACAGCAATCTGACCACCGCCATATATATCCTTTTCTATAACCAACTCATCCAGCATAGCTCGCCTTCCGTATACTGCCGCGGAAAGTCCTGCCGGCCCACTGCCTATAATTATCAAGTCCTTTATATCCCTATCCATAGAGTCTCCTCATATAATCTATATCTATAAGCCCAAAAGCTCATCTAAAATCCTATCTGCAACCTCTTCCTTACTCATGAGCGGTAGCTCTATCTCTTTATCAGCCGTGATTAATGTCATAACATTTGTGTCAGTACCAAAGCCTGCCCCTTCAACCTTAAGGTTATTGGCTGCAATCATATCTACATTTTTCTTTGTAAGCTTTGCCCTTGAATTTTCAAGCATATTTTCTGTCTCCATAGAAAACCCGCAAATTATCTGATTTTCCTTTTTATGCTCTCCAAGATATTTCAGTATATCATCCGTTCTCTCAAGCTCGAGCTTCGCTTCGTTAGTATTATTTTCCTTCTTTATCTTTTCACTGGCACATGCAACTGGTCTGTAATCCGCTACGGCAGCTGCCTTTATGATGATATCCTGACTATCACTTATCGAAGTAACCGCTTCATACATATCCTTTGCCGACTTAATATCTATAACATTTACGAATAGTGGCTTTGCAAGGCTTGTCTCACCTGTTACCAATGTAACCTCTGCACCTCTAAGCATAGCCATCCTTGCAAGAGCATACCCCATCTTACCTGTTGAATGATTAGTGATATATCTTACCGGATCTATAGCCTCCTGGGTAGCACCTGCTGTTACAAGCACCTTTCTTCCAGCAAGGTCCTTCGGTTTAGCGCAGGCTCTGAGTATGTATTCAACTAAGTCCTCCTCCTTAGGAAGCTTACCCTTTCCATTCGCCCTGCATGCCAAAAAGCCACTGTCAGCCTCTATTATTTCATATCCATATCCGGCAAGCTTTTTCAGATTATCCTGCACTATAGGATTCTCATACATATTTGTATTCATAGAAGGTGATATGAGAACCGGACATCTGGCCGGCAAAACTGTAGTAGTAAGCATATCATCAGCAATTCCATGTGCTATCTTTCCTACTACATCAGCACTTGCAGGCGCAATAAGCATTGCATCTGCAGTTGTTCCGAGTGTAACATGCGGAACATGCATTTCCATACCCCTGTCAAAGGTATCTGTATAACATCTGTTATCTGTAAGCACCTCAAAGGTCTGTGGTGTAATAAAATTAGTAGCATTTTCAGTCATCACAACATGCACATCAGCATGAAGCTTCACAAGCATGCTTGCAACATTCGCCATCTTGTACGCGGCTATACCACCACTGACCCCCAGTACGATTCTTTTTCCCGTAAGCATATTATTCCTCCATATCTTCTAACAAACCATGCTTTTCATAGTTTGTTATTCTGGCGATTTTATTTTCGTCATTCACGAATACAACCTTTGGCTTGTTCTCCTTATGCTCCTCCGGTGTCATCTGTGCATAGCACATTATTATAACCTTGTCACCTACCGAAACCATTCTTGCGGCGGCACCATTTAAGCATATCATACCACTGCCCGCTTCTCCGGCTATTACATAGGTTTCAAAACGGCTTCCGTTATCTACATCTACTATCTGAACCTTTTCATACTCATATATGCCTGCTGCTTCCATAAGCTCTTCATCAATGGTTATACTTCCCACATAGTTAAGCTCAGCCTGAACTACTGTAGCTCTGTGTATCTTGCTTTTTAAGACATTCAAATACATAGTCGCATTTCCTCCATAATAGTTTGTGTAAAACCGTATTATACTATACAGATAACATAAAGTTATCAATAAGTCTTGCCTCTCCCGATACTCTTACGGCTATTGCACATAATATATCTCCGGCTATAACATCTATCGACTGCATAGTATTGTTGTCTACAATTTCTACATAGTCTATATCCATACCCGGCTTGGTCATTATAAGCTCCCTCATGGCCTTCTTTACCACCTCAGGATTTCTCTCTCCATCCTCTATCAGCTTCTTACCCAGGAATATGGACTTGCTTAATATAACTGCATTCTGTCTCGATTCAGGTGAAAGATAAGTATTTCTTGAGCTCTTTGCGAGGCCATCCTCTTCTCTTATAATAGGACATCCCACAATTGTTATATCCATATTCAAATCCTTAACCATTCTCCTGATGACAGCCAGCTGCTGTGCATCCTTCTCTCCAAAGTAAGCCTTATCCGGCATAACTATATTAAATAGCTTATTTACAACTGTACATACTCCTCTGAAATGAACAGGTCTCGATAAGCCGCAGAGTGCATTTGTAAGACCATTCATATCTACAAATGAGCAAAATCCTTCCTGATACATCTCCTCCGGCTCCGGATGGAATATAAGAGCTGCTCCGGCAGATTCACAAAGCTTTGAATCCGCCTCAAGGTCTCTTGGATAGCTTGCAAGGTCCTCTGTAGGACCAAACTGCATAGGATTTACAAATATACTGACTACAACCTCATCATTTTCTGCTACAGCCTTCCTGATAAGACTTTCATGTCCCTCATGAAGATAACCCATAGTCGGAACCAGACCTACTGACTTTCCTTCCTTTCTCCATGCCTTTACCTGACTTCTAACCTCATCTACTGTTGAAACTATTCTCATCTTATGCCTCCTAATATATACTAATATAATTTTTCTAATACATCATCGCTTATACCATAGGTATGGCAGGCTTCAGGATAGCTGCCTTCCTTGACCGCCTTGTCATACTCTGCAAAAGCAGCCTTCATTATCTCACCGGTATTTGCAAATTTTCTTACAAACTTTGGTGTAAAATCACTGAACATTCCAAGCATATCTGCATATACAAGCACCTGTCCGTCACAGCCCGCACCTGCGCCGATTCCGATTGTCGGAATATCGAGCTTTTCTGTTATTAAGGTCGCGAGCTTTTCAGGTACACATTCAAGTACTACTGCAAATGCTCCGGCCTCCTGAACGGCAAGTGCATCCTCTAAAAGCTTCTTTGCAGCCGCCTCACTCTTTCCCTGAACCTTAAAACCTCCAAATGCATTTATGGACTGAGGTGTGAGTCCAAGATGTGCACATACAGGTATCCCCGAATCAACTATTGCCTTAATCTGCGGGCATACCTCTCTTCCACCCTCAAGCTTTACAGCATTTGCACGACCTTCCTTCATAAGCCTTCCTGCATTTACAACCGCATCATATACAGAAGTCTGATAAGACATAAATGGCATATCAATTATAACCAATGCATTCTTAGCTCCTCTGGCTACTGCTGCACCATGATGAATCATATCCTCTACCGTAACCGAAATTGTATCCTCGTAACCAAGCATTACATTTCCCAGGGAATCTCCTACTAATATTGAATCAATGCCGGACTCATCTATGAGCTTGGCCGTTGAATAATCATATGCAGTAAGCATTGTAAGCTTCTCGCCCTTTTCCTTAGCCTGTGCAAATGTTAATACTGTTTTTTTCATATCAAAACTACCTCCTATATATATCCATTTTTCCAAGCCTTCCTAAGCAAGCTGTATCTTTCAAACACTTCACTCTCCACAGCCTCCTC
>CAMALN010000174.1 GCA_945836565.1 uncultured Lachnospiraceae bacterium | reverse complement strand
TCATGCGAAATATCTATTATTATATCCGCATATTTTTGTGACATCCTCTTCCTCCAATATTTCCTTTATCAAATCACGTTCATCCATATGGTGTTTTACACCCTTTATCTCCTGATAATCCTCGTGTCCTTTTCCTGCTAAAACTATTACATCGCCCTCCTGCGCATTCATAATAGCATAACGCACTGCTTCCTTTCTATCAGGTATCTCGATATAAGCTCCGTCAGTCTTTTTAATACCCGTTATTATGTCTGCGATGATATCAAGAGGTTCCTCAAACCTTGGATTATCACTGGTTATAATGGTGAAATCAGCCATATTTCCTGATACCTCGCCCATCTCATACCTTCTGTCCTTTGAACGATTGCCTCCGCATCCGAATACCGACACAAGTCTCTTAGGCTTATATGCCTTAAGTGCAGAGTATAAGCTTTCCATAGCCATTGCATTATGGGCATAGTCTATCATTATCGTGAATTTATCTGAGATAGGTACCATCTCAACCCTGCCTCTTACCTTTATGCTCTCCAATATATCACATATCTTGTCTTTATCTACCTTAAGCATATCAGCTACTGCAATTGCCGCCAGCGAGTTGTGTACAGAGAACTCTCCCGGAAGATCAACTGTCACATCTGCATCAAGTCGACCACTAAGCTTATATTGTATGCCCAGCACACCATCCTTCGTATACAAGCTTAGATTAGACGCATTGTAATCAGACTCATCTCCAAGCATGCCATAGGTAAATCTCTCACAGCTTGCTTCCTCCATCATAGCCTTTGCATAAGGATCATCTGCATTAAATATTCCCGTTCTGCAAAGTGTAAAAAGCTTCGCCTTCCACATCATATATTCTTCAAATGTCTTATGCTCATTCGGTCCTATATGGTCCTTCGATAAGTTTGTAAATATACCATAATCAAAATCTACACCTGCTATCCTGTCAAGCATCAGCCCCTGAGAGGACACCTCCATAACTACGCTGTCAAGCCCATTATCCACCATATCCTTCAGATACCTGTGTAACTGAAGAGATTCCGGTGTGGTCTGTGCAGCATGTATGCTCTGCTTACCATCCAATATTTCAATGGTTCCGACCAGGCCGGTCTTTCTTCCGGCCGCAAGCAGCATCTGCCTTATCATATATGTAGTAGTAGTCTTCCCTTTTGTACCTGTGATTCCGATAACAGTAAGCTTCTTAGACGGCTCTCCATAAAAAGCTGAGCTTATCATACCCATAGCATATCTGCTGCTTTCAAATCTAAGGACAGTTACACCCTCCGGTGCCTCTACCTCCTTCTCTACAATAAGTACCGATGCTCCCTTTTCACACACATCCTTCACGAAGCTATGTCCGTCACACACAGCACCCGATATGCAGAAGAATAAATCATTTCTGCCAACCCTTCTTGAATCATTGTGTATATCATTTACCTCGACATCTAAGCTTCCCTGTATCAGTTCAAATTTTAACCCCTTGACCAATGTATCAAGAATCATTTCGGTCACCTCCAGTTTATGTATAAAAGATTGTCATTTAACAAGAAATATAGGCGACTGTAATAAATATCACGGTCGCCTATGTTTCTTTATATTATTCTTCCTCGTCGCCGACTATCTTAACCTTACCGGTGTAAAGCTCATCAATCGCTATAGAAAGCGGCTTCTTGTCTATCTCATCACAAAGTGGCTCGCTTCCTCCGATTATCTGTCTTGCTCTCTTTGATGTAGCCATAACAATCGAATATCTGCTCTGAACTACAGGCTGCTCACCCGGCTCAACCTCACTGTTAACGACTGCCATAAGATCTGAATAAGATGGATGTAACATAATATATTCCTCCTAAAATAATTTGCTATAAAATATAATAATTTGTTAATTACCCTTTAGCTCTCTCTTTGTTGTCTCTATGAAATCTATATTGCGCTCTCTCTCGCAGCTCTTACTTAAGATAATGGAATGAACAGTCTGTACACACCGGTCGAGATCATCATTTATTACAATATACTCATACTGCTCCATATAATCCGCTTCCTCAGCAGCACGCTTCATACGTTTATCTATAACTTCCTCGCTTTCGGTTCCTCTTCCTGCAAGCCTCTCTCTAAGAGCCTTTGCATCCGTTGCGGTGATAAAGATAAGAAGCGCATCAGGATACTGTCTCTTAACATTCATAGCACCCTGTGTTTCTATCTCAAGAATGACATCATTCCCCTTTGCCATCTCTTCTTCTACGAATTTTCTTGGTGTTCCATAGTAATTGTCTACATACTGAGCCCACTCTATGAATCCATTGTAGTCGATAAGATTTCTGAATTCATCAGTAGTTTTGAAATAATAATCCTTTCCGTCAACCTCACCTTCTCTTGGTGCTCTTGTCGTGGCTGATACGGACAGACTGTATCCGTAATCCTTTACCAGCCTTTTGACTACTGTTCCTTTTCCGGCTCCTGAAAAACCTGAGATTACAATCAAATTACCATTCTTCATTCAATCATATCCTTCCTTAAATAACAGTTTAATAACAATAAACAGTTTAATAAACACAGCTTATATAAACTATTCTATATTCTGTATCTGTTCTCTTATCTTCTCTATCTCTGTCTTTAATTCAATTCCCGTGTCCGATATCTCCAGAGAATTTGATTTGCTTAATATGGTATTCGCTTCCCTGTTCATCTCCTGGACGATAAAATCAAGCTTTCTTCCTACGGCTCCACCCTCTACCAGAATATCTCTTGTCTGCTTGATATGGCTTCTAAGTCTCACAAGCTCTTCGTCAACACAGACCTTGTCCGAATAAAGGACAACCTCCATAGCTATTCTGTTATCATCAATAGATGTATTTGCAAGCATCTCCTTAACCTTTTCAGTAAGGTTATCCTTATATGCCGCTATTATCTCAGGTGACTTTTGCTCTATGAATTCAACCATCTCAAGCATATGGTCAAGCTTGCCAAGCAAATCCATCTTCAGATGCTCGCCTTCCTTTATCCTTGATTCCACAAACATCTTAGCCGCTTCCTCTATAGCCACTCTAAGATAATCCCATATCTCATCTGTATCCTTAGTCTGCTCCTCAAGAGTAAATACCTCCGGACACCTTGCCACAACGGAGGTCTTGATATCATCCTCGAGACCAAATTCATCTCTCATAGCCCTCATATATTCCACATACTCAGCAGCTATGTCTTTATTATATTTGACACATACATTCGACCTGGTATAATCCTCATATGTAATGAATATATCCACCTTGCCTCTTTGTATGTAATCCTTCAAAAGAGTTCTTATTGATGCCTCAAAAGAATTAAGCTTCTTCGGCAGTTTAACATTCATATCACAATATCTGTGATTGACGGCCTTAAGCTCAATCACTATCTTTCTCTCGTCATTTACCTTCTCGCTTCTTCCGAAGCCGGTCATGCTTTTTATCATTTAATATACCCCGTAAAAAATAGACGTACTAATTCACATTAACCACTACATTATATATTATCAAGCACAAAAAATCAACAGAATCCTCGTCACGTTTCTAAATTCGCGTTACACGCTCATTAAGAAACGACGGTCGCATATGTCCCTTCATAAAACAATTATCCCTCCATAGATGCTGTTTATCGGCAATACATACATGTTATTTTCTTCCTGTATACTTATTTATACAGCTTATATAAATTATTATTTAATTCGTCATCTATACAAAACAACCATATAATCACATTTCAACACGTTACCTAACGACTCGGTGTCTTTTTCGCCTTATGTCGATGTCT
>CAMALN010000173.1 GCA_945836565.1 uncultured Lachnospiraceae bacterium | reverse complement strand
ATATCCATCCTCGTCAATCTTGATGTTATACTTGGCATTTCCCATAGCATCAGCGAAATGGCAGCCCGCAAAATGCTTTCCGATATACATATGCTTTGTACCGCCTGTTCCATCAGATATCACGACAGCGAGACCTGAATCCTTGTGGTCTGCATCGCCCTCTCTGGTCCATCCAATACAGTTCGGATCATCAAAATAATCATGCTGCGTGCCATATGCTCTAAGCTTTCTTGCCTTAAGCAGCTTATCAATTTCTTTCTTTTTTGACTTAACCTTTATTGGTGAAATACCATTGTAATCTCCATAGAATACACATGGATATCCCTCCTGACGAAGGAGTATCATAGCATACGCCATAGGCTTGAACCAATCCTCTACCCATGACTCCAGTGACTGTCCCGGCTGGCTGTCATGATTATCTACAAAGGTAACAGCCTTAATAGGATTACACTTAACCAAGGTTCCGTCCAAAAGAGTTCTAAGGTCATAATTTCCATGAGCCTTTGAACAATTATGGAAATTAAAATGAAGAGGAACGTCAAACAGGCTAACCTTTCCTTCTGTTGCTGATATGTAATCCATAAGCTGATTAACATCCCAGTGCCAATACTCTCCTACCGCAAAAAGCTCCTTTCCTGCATCAGCTTCCATCTTATACATGAAATCCTTAAAGAAATATTTGTTGATATGCTTTACGGCATCCAATCTGTATCCATCAAGCTTCGCTGTCTCTGTGTACCATGCACCCCAGCGCATAAGCTCCTCTCGAACCTCAGGGTTAGAGAAATCAACATCTGCACCGAGGAGATAATCATAATTTCCATTCTCAGAATCTACATCAGAATCCCAATCCTTACCCTTGAACTTGAATATGGCATGCTTAGCTCTGTCCTGATCCCAGTCGATGCCATCAAAATGCTTCCAGTTCCATGTAAAGTCCGAATACTTTCCTTTTCTTCCCGGGAAGGTAAACTTTGTATATGCACCTATCGTCTTCTCATCACCTATCATCTGATTTCTGCTCTGAGAGTTGAATTCCTGAGCCGTAACCTGCTCTACCTCATCAGCTCCAACCTTATGATTAAGGACAACATCAGCATACACATTTATTCCCTTGCTGTGTAAAGCATCGATTGCATCGATATATTCCTTCTTAGTACCGTACTTAGTTGCCACAGTGCCCTTCTGATTGAATTCGCCAAGGTCATACAAATCATATACACTGTAACCCATATCTTCAACACCTGCTGCTCCCTTATATGCCGGCGGAAGCCATACAGCAGTGATGCCTGCAGTCTTAAGCTTCGCTGCATCTGCCTTAAGATTAACCCAAAGCTTCTTATCAGCCGGAAGCTCACTCTCAAAATACTGCATCATTGTTCCATTAATACTCATTATTGAAAACCCTCCATGTCGTTATACGAACCTCAACTAACTCCTAGTGCGCATATTCACACTTTAGTTTATTGAAGTATTATAACAAATTATAGGAGTTGCGTAAAGGATATATTGTATTATCCTAATAATTTCGCTCTTCACATAACGCTGTAGTTACAAGCTCTACAAATTCCACCTTATAATCATCATCCCTATAGTCTACGCTGTCTGTCAAATCCATTATATTCTGATAAGATGATGTTCCCTTATATTCGCTATCCTTAAGCATAAGCCCGAATTCGGCTACAGCTGCTGCCCATCTAAGATTCTCACTACCCGACTTTGAATAGCTGTCCTTCTTGCATACATAGCTCTCTAAACTGCTCTTGTCACCATCAGGCTCCTTATATCTGATATTGAGTGTGAAAAGCTCATCTGCATTGTACGAAGCATCAGTATTTATCTCTGAAGCATTCTGAGCATACTTCAAATCGTTGGTGTTAAACTCCATATCCGAATCAATAAGCGCAATCTCATATAAAGCCGTCACAACGTGACCTGCACCCATCTCTCCGCCATCCTTAGTATCATCATTGAAATCCTCTGCTGCCATAACACGATTCTCATAGCCTATAAGTCTATAGCCCTTTACAAGTGCCGGGTTAAACTCCACCTGGAGCTTTACATCCTTTGCAACAGTTGTCATGCTTGCACCGAGATTTTCTACCAAAGCCTTTCTTGCCTCATAGAGACTGTCGATATATGCATAAGTGCCATTTCCGTTATCAGCAAGTGTCTCAAGCTTATTATCCTTATAGTTACCATTGCCTACACCGATTACACTTAAGAATACTCCACTCTTCTTTTTGTCGACTATTAGCTCCTTTAATGCACTTTCACTTGTGGTTCCCACATTCAAATCACCGTCAGTAGCGAGGATAACCCTGTTATTTCCTCCCTTTATGAAGTTCTTCTCTGCAATCTCATAGGCAGTGTTAATACCTGCTGAGCCATTTGTTGAACCTGCTGCCTCAAGGCTCTCTATGGCTTCACATATATCATAATATCTGTCTCCTGATACTCCGTTTAATAATACTGTGTCTGCTCCGGCATAGGTTACTATCGAAACTCTGTCCTTCTTCGTAAAGTTCTCAGCCAGCATTATAAGTGACTGCTGCACTAACGGAAGCTTGTTTTCATCGAACATTGAGCCTGATGTATCGATAAGAAATACTATATTTGAAGGTGCCGCATCAGAAAAATCTATAGCCTCTGTAGCCATCGATATTCTGGCAAGCTTTGTATCCTCATTCCAAGGGCAGTCTGCATATTCCATATCTACAGCAAATCTGTCATCCCCCTCAGGGCGCTTATAATCATAATGGAAATAATTGACCATCTCTTCTATTCTTACCATACCCGGGTCTATCTCATATCCGTTATTGATATAGGAACGAATATTAGAATAGGATGCCGTATCCACATCTGCTGCAAAGGTAGAGAGCGGCGAAACTTCTACAGTGCACCATGAGTTCTCATCATAGTCATTGAATTCATTTGTATTAAATTCTTCGTATCCTGGTTCTGCAATATTTTCTCCATAATATTCGCATGCGGCCTCAGTATCATAACAGCCTGTCTCGGCCTCCATGTACATATCATTTACAGCTGCATCATAATTGTGATCTGTATCGCCCTGAACACTGATTATCTCCGTAGGTGAGCCTGCAGTTGTAGTCCTGTCCTCATCTTTTTTATTCTGCCCACAGCCTGCCATAGAGGCCGCCATAGCCATCGCCAATATAAATGCTGTTGTCTTTCTAATTTTTCTCATAATAAAAATCCCCTTTCTATATTTCATATTGGTATATCTCTTTTGCTTTATACCTAATATACGAAGGGGATTTTATTATTTATGGAATTTTTTTGAAATTTTTTATTTTTTTATTCCGGTTTCCAAAACCTCTGCAACAAAAGTATATTCCTTATATGCTCCGGCACCTTTCTCACACCTTGCTATGACCATATCTTCATACATGGCTTTTTCGCCCTCTGCCATATCAAGCTTCTTACTATTCTCCAGCAGGCATATGGTATCTCCCGGTTTTATATCTATATCGGCTGTCCCTATTGCCGCCTTATCATCAACAGCCATAACCTCCATCACACATAGGCCGTCTATACGGCTAACCTCACCTGATACACATGTGCTAAATGCTTCATCGCTGTTAATTTCACTTGCTGCTTCAGTTGTTATTTGATTAGTAATGCCTTCGGTTTCCATATCCGCACCTACCGAATCCATGCCCGGCATATTTTCCTGCGTTACTCCAGCTTCGCATGGTGCCTCCGTATCATCTGCCGCTTCACATGCCATATCTTCTGATTTTATTTGCTCATTTATAAAAGCTGCAGTAGTAAAATCTTCCGATTTCTTATTCCTGCTCATGCTTGAATTTAAT
>CAMALN010000172.1 GCA_945836565.1 uncultured Lachnospiraceae bacterium | reverse complement strand
ACATTTATAAGCTTGTCATTATCCTCATGCTTTTTTACAGCAATTCTATAGTAGCCCTTCCTCAATCCTATGTAGTCGATGCAATCTCTTATAAGTATCCCTCGCTCAAGCAGCTTGTCAAACAATTCTAATTCCGTATATATAAGTATAAAATTCGCATCTGACGGATAAGCCTTTATACCTCTTTTTTTAAGCTCGCACATTAGATACCTTCTCTCTGCATCAAGCATTCCTATGGCTTTTCTTATATACTCATCATCCACAGCATTTACTGCACTTGCTGCGGCATCAGCGAATACCGATATATTCCACTCAGGCATACAAGCTTTAAGCTTAGCTGTAAATGTCTCATCCCTGCAAAGCATATATCCCAGTCTTACTCCCGGTATCGCATATATTTTGGTATAAGCATCTATGACTACAAGCCTGTCATACTTGTATTGCATCGCACTTTTTGCATCGGTAAAGCCTCTGAAGCACTCGTCTACTATTAAATATGCCCCTATCTCTTCCGCTTTTCGTACAATCTGCTCCATCAAATCCTCATCCACAAGTCTCCCCGTAGGATTGTTTGGATTGGCTATACATATTACGTCTATGTCATCTGTTATACTCTCAACAAATCTCTTATCTATGCAAAAATCATTCTCTTCCCGTAATTCATAATACTTTATCTCATCAATCCCTGCAGCCTCAGCTGCTCTTTCGTAGCCACTGAAGCAAGGATTTACTGTAAGTAACCTGTATGGCTTTAATATATTAAATATCCACGACAGAAGCTCAGACGCACCATTTCCGACAGCAATATGCTCTGTACCAAAGCCGGTTCTAATGCTTATACTTTCATATAGCTTCTCATATGTATAATCCGGATACGCTGACACATGATTTACCGCATCCGAAAGTGCCAACCTTATCTCCTGCGGCACACCAAGCGGATTGATATTGGTCGAAAAATCTATATCTACTTTATGTCTGTATATATCTCCGCCATGCATGCTCTGTCTCCCTTATTTTATCTATAATAATCTACCAATCATGCTCCAATTTGTATGTTCGTATATATCAAATAACAAATATAGCCAGGCCAATCACTGCTGTACATATGCCAAAGCCTACAAATGCAGTCGCATATAAAAGCTTATTCGCTCTTTTGATATCCTCAGTTTCAATCTGTCTCAATGCATCGCCAAGATACGACTTATCATATGTCTTTCCAAAATAAACTGCCGGGCCTGCCAATCTTATGCCAAGCGCGCCTGCACAGACGCTCTCCGTATGAGCCGAATTCGGACTTGCGTGCTTCTTCCTGTCTCTGGCATAAATGTATATCGCATTATGTACACTGTATATGTCATAAGCTGCGCGACCACCTAATACAGCCCCAAATCTAAGTATAGATGTAGCTGCTATCATTAATGCCGAGCTTATCCTAGCAGGTGTAAGATTCACCATATCATCAAGCCTTGCCGCACATCGTCCAAAGAAAAGATATCGGTCATTCTTATATCCTACCATAGAATCCATGGTATTTACAGCCTTATATACAAAGCCCAACACCGGTCCGCCAATAGCTGTATAAAGCATCGGCGCTATGACTCCATCGGACAGATTCTCTGCTACAGTTTCGACCGCCGCCCTCTCGATTCCTTCCTTGTCAAGCACAGAGGTATCCCTGCCTACTATCATAGAAACTGCTTGCCTTGCCCCTTCTATGTCATCCTCCGAGAGTCTGTCATACACCTTCATGCTTTCCTTCCTAAGTGATTTTGTAGCCAGAAGCTGATAAGTCATGATGCTCTCAACAGCTATTCCGACATACGGGTGAATTATATATGCACCTGTCAGTATCGCAAGGCTAACGCAGCCTGTGGCAAATATAACACCGGCAACAAGCATGAATCCACAGCGTACCTTTACCTCTGCTATATCATGCTCGTCCAAAAGCCGCTTCTCAAGTGCACTTATAAGCTTACCTATCAGTCTCACCGGATGATAAAGCCACTCCGGATCTCCAAATATCATATCCAGTACAAACCCTATGCAAAATGCAATCAAATGTGCAGTCATAATCTATTTCCTATCTTTTACTTTCTCCAGCTATCACTTTCTCTATCATAATACAAAGTAACCGTCTCCCCATTTTCGACATAATACGAAAAATACTCTCCGCCTAAAAGACTGTGACAGATAGCCATAATCGTTCCGCCATGTACTACCATAACTACGTGACGTGAAATGTGTTTGATATTTTTCTCAAAACTCATCATTTCATAAAAGCCCTGCATCACTCTATCAGTAAATTCTGCCATGGATTCACCTTCCCGTATCGGCAACGTGCAATTGCTGTCAACCCATGCTTTATATTCCGCATCATCCTTGAGGTCTTCGAAGTTTTTCCCTTCAAATATACCAAAATTCATCTCTTTCAGTGCATCTATTATTTCAAATTTTCTTTCTCCATATATGAGTTTAGTAGTTTGAATACATCGTTTCAAAGGGCTTACAATTATTCTGTCCGGCTTCTTCGGATAAAGCCCTTCCTTAACCTTCTGTTCTATAGCTTCTATACCGGTTTGTGCCAGGGGCTGATCTGTTGCCCCTATATATCGTTTTTCCTCATTTCCGGGTGTCCTACCATGTCTTATCATCGTAAGTTCTATCATGCTTTATCACCATTCCAATTCCGCATACTAATCTTGTAACCCTGGCTGCCTTCGTAGCCAGCTTCTGCAGTATCCCACCCACCGCATCTCTGTACTCTCTCTCAAAATGCTCCATGGGAATCAATCCATTTCCAATTTCATCACAAATTACCGCCAAGTCTTCAATATCAGCAAGCTTCATAATCTCTGTCTCGATTTCATCTATGCCACACCCCTGCTTCATCATAGCTCTTACTATGAGGTGTAGGTGATTTACAACCAGAGTAGCTTTCGACTTATTCATACCGGATATTGAAGAGTCCTCATTCTTATATGATATTTCATCTATGAAATCCTTATAATTTTCCTCATCTACTATGCACGACTCTTCTGTATGAAGCTCCTTCAATACATAGCTTAGTTTACCCTGACCATATCCGCCTATATACAATCTCATATCTACCTCACATCAGCCTCACATATACAGCCTTACGACATCCAATATGCCAAGTCCCATCACCATAACCAGCTCACACACGCACAGAAAATATCCTGCTATATCACCGGTTATCCCGCCAAAATTCTTCCTGCTAAATATCGCATAATATAAAAATGCAAATGCCGCCAGCAAGATTGCGGTAAGTCCTGCAAGCCAGTCACATACAAGCATAAGTGCCACCACTGCGATAAGCTCTGTAATAACCACCGATCTTACACCCTTTCCTGCCGTTTTAGCAAACTGCGCCAAACTTCCTGTATCCTTCGCCTTGGTAAAGCTAAGAAGACTGAGTGCGCTCAATATCCTCGACAGCATAAAGGACAGACTATACACCCTTATGGTATCAGTATGGCTAATCATACTGTAACCGGAAACATATAGCAGCACATATAAAACAAGCATAATAACGGCAAATGCACCTATATGTGAATCCTTCAATATCTCAAGCTTTCTCTCCTTCGAGCCATACGAATGTATGGCATCCATCGTATCCATGTATCCGTCTATGTGGAAGCCACCGGTTATAAGTAAAGGTATGGCAAGTCCTACTCCGGCGCATGCAACCTCAGGTATATCAACCTGTTTGCAAAGCCATAACCACAGCCACGCAACAGCTCCTATCACCGCCCCAACAAACGGAAAGAAGCTCATAGAATATTTCATATCCTCATCCTTCCACTGCCTATGCGGCATCGGTATCTTAGAATACATAGAAAATGCAATTATAAATCCATTCAACATAACTTTCTTTATCCTATATTT
>CAMALN010000171.1 GCA_945836565.1 uncultured Lachnospiraceae bacterium | reverse complement strand
CATCTTCCAGTTAGCTCTACGCTTGTCTCTTCTTGCTTTTGAACTTTTATTCTTTGGACAAATTGACACTGTTTACACCTCCTTAAAAATCACACTTTTGCCATTATACAAATTATGACATTACTTGTCAACATAATTTAATACATAAATTCATATATTTCAGCATATTTTCATTTTATCTTGTTAATCTGACTGTCTCTCTCGCTATTGCCAATTCCTCATTCGTAGGTATAACGTAGACCGGAACAGATGAATCTTCTGTTGATATGCGGATTTCAGTTCCTCTTTGCTTGTTGTTTTCCTCGTCAATTTTAACACCCATATATTCGAAACGATTACATACAAGACTTCTTACTCTTGCATTATTCTCACCAACTCCGGCAGTAAATACAATGGCATCCACTCCATTCATAGCAGCGATATATCCGCCAACCACCTTTGCTATCTGGTAACAGAATACATCCACAGCTATCATACATCTCTTATCACCCTCTGCTATACCGGCCTCTAGGTCTCTGAAATCACTTGATTTACCGGATATACCATATACACCGGATTTTTTATTCAATATATCCATTACCTCATCTATACTGAGGTTATCCTTGTGAGCAATATATTCAATTATTGAAGGGTCTATATTTCCGCTTCTTGTTCCCATAGGAATACCTTCAAGAGGAGTAAGTCCCATAGTGGTATCTATTGATTTGCCGTTCTTAACAGCACTAATGCTTGAACCGCCTCCGAGATGACATACAATTATCCTTGTATCCTCGTATTTTTTACCCAAAATCTCTGCCGCTCTTGATGATACAAAGCTATGGCTGGTTCCATGGAAACCATATCTTCTAATCTTATACTTCTCATAATATTCGTATGGAATACCATATATATATGCTTCTTCAGGCATCGTCTGGTGGAAAGCTGTATCAAATACTGCAACCTGTGGTACATCCTTCATAAGCTCTTTGCAAGCCTGAATACCTATCAGATTTGCAGGATTATGAAGTGGTGCCAATTCACAGCAATCCTCTATAGCCTTCATGACCTCATCGTCAATAACTGCAGAGCCTGCAAACTTTTCTCCGCCGTGAACTACTCTGTGTCCTATCGCCTCTATCTCCGACAGGTTCGAAATAGCACCATTCTCTTTATCAAGCAACATCTCGATAACAAGCCTAACGGCTGCACTGTGATCCGGCATATCTGCTTTGATATGGATTTTTTCCTTATCCCTTGTTTGATGTGTAAGCTCACCATCAAGCTTAATTCTCTCACATATTCCTTTAGCAAGCACAGCCTCTGTATCAGAATCAATCAGCTGATACTTAAGCGAAGAGCTTCCGCAATTTATAACCAACACCTTCATAGAAGAATCTCCTTTATATAAACTCAAAATAGTCTAACCCAATTCCTGAGCCTGTACTGCAGTTATAGCAACAACACCAACTATATCATCCGGACTACAGCCTCTTGACAAATCATTTACCGGCTTGGCAATGCCCTGAGTAATAGGTCCGTAGGCCTCCGCCTTAGCCAATCTTTGAACGAGCTTGTATCCTATATTACCTGCATCAAGATCCGGAAAAACAAGCACATTCGCCTTACCTGCAACTGAGCTTCCCGGTGCTTTTGAAGCCGCCACCTCCGGAACTATTGCCGCATCAGTCTGAAGCTCACCATCACACTTAAGCTCCGGATGTTCACTGTTTACAATCCTGCAGGCTTCAATCACCTTATCAACATCCGGATGCTTTGCACTTCCCTTAGTTGAATGTGAAAGCATAGCTACTATCGGCTCCTCTTCTACCAAAAGCCTGAATGATTTTGCAGAGCTTTCTGCAATCGCTGCAAGCTCTGCTGAATCAGGACTTTGATTAAGTCCCGCATCCGAGAATATAAATGTACCGTTTGCTCCCATATCGCAATTCGGTACAACTACCAAAAAGAATGCTGATACAAGCTTTGTTCCGGGTGCAGTTTTAAGTATTTGAAGAGCTGCCCTAAGTACATTAGCCGATGAATTATCTGCTCCGGCTACCATACCGTCAGCATCTCCTGCCTTTACCATAATGCAGCCAAAATATAAAAGGTTAGTAAGTAAAAGCTCTGTTGCATCCTCTGCTGTCAGCTTATACTTCTTTCTTAGCTCAACCAATAAAGCAACATATTCGTTAAGCTTATCACAATTATACGGATCTACAAATCTAGCCTTTGAAAGGTCAAAACCCTGTGCTCTTTTAATTATCTCTGCCTTATCACCGATTAATATTATATCCGCAATATCCTCAGCAAGAATTTTATGAGCAGCCTCTAATGTTCTCATATCAGCCGTTTCAGGGAGAACTATCGTTTTCTTATTTGCTTTAGCACGTTCCTTAATTTTGTCTATAAAGCTCATCTTTGTCTCCTCTTTTTATATTAATTATGCTTTATTATAATAAATAACAAGATTGCACACAATATTTTGTATACAAAAAATTGTCTTTTATTATGTACATAAATCGTATCTATTTGTTCCCTACACTATCTACCAACGGATTGTCCAATACCAATCTGCCTCTTCCGTTTCGCTTACCGTAATACATAGATATATCCGCTCTGTTAATAAGCATTTCCGGATTCTTGCATATATTAGGATATGAGCTTAGTCCGATGCAGACATTTACATCTATAGTTTTTTCCTCATGAAAAACCTTTGTTGATTTTATTTCTTCATGGAACTGTTCTAATATTTGCAGACTTTCCTGTTCATCCTTACCCGGAAAAACAAGCAGGAATTCCTCGCCACCATATCTGCAGGCTATACCATTATTTTTATCCGCATACTTTTGTGCAACACCGGCAACCATCTTTATAACCTTATCACCGGCAATATGTCCATAGACATCATTTACAGATTTAAATTTATCAATATCCAACAATGCAACAGATAAGCTGCTTTCTTTTAAAAGTGCATGCTTAACCGCCTTATCGAAAAGCTCACCAAAATATACTCTGTTAAATATTCCGGTAAGTCCATCCTTTCTTGCCATATCCTGCGTCTTGAGATAAAGCTGTGTGGACTTCACTGAAATATTGAATTCAATCAAACAATTCTCATAGAAGGATATTCCCGAATCAAAATAGTCTTCTTCATCAGAAGCGACAATAAGCAAGCCGTATGTTGTCTTTCCGTCTCGAATCGGCATTATCAGCATAGACTCAAGGTTAGTATCACCAACAAATCTAAATCTTTTTACATCATCATTATACAAAATTGTTTTATCTGCTGACTTTACCGAATAATCGCAAAATATTTCCTCAATATCCTTCTTTATACGTCTCTGCATAGATGTATAATTCGTCTTAATTGCAGTAAATCCGACCGGATTATTATACACTCTTTCGTCTATGTAGATAGCACATAGCTTTGGCTTCTTAACCTCTGTAATAGTTTCCAAAAATACATTTACGCATTTGGGTATATCAAAGGTTGAAGACATGTACTTCATAATCTCAGCCTGTGCCTTGGTTTCAATGTTAATCTGTGCCAAATCACGATTTATACGTGTAAGATCAATCTTTTGATAATTTATCTGCTCATTTATACTCTTAACTCTTTCTCTGTATTCCTTGAGTCTGTCAATTTCCGTCTGAGCATCAGAAAGATTTACATATAGAAGATTTAGCTTACTGTTATACTCTGTTGCACTGTTCTTGAACCAGTCAGCAATATAATAAATCATCAGAACAGACACTATTCTAAACAAAATATAGAGAATGTTACCTAAATTCACACTATTTATATCTACAGTGAACACCATAATAATACATGCAACTGCGAATTTCCTGTACCATACCGAGCTATTATCATATACAACATCTAAAAGTATATATTCTATGCTTATCATAATGGAAAGTAATACCGT
>CAMALN010000170.1 GCA_945836565.1 uncultured Lachnospiraceae bacterium | reverse complement strand
TTGTACACCCTTTTCTACTACCGAATTGGCATTGTTTATAAATAGCGGTGCAAGCGCACCTTGTGCCTTTTCTTCATCAAAGCCACACTCCTTAAGCAGTCCTGCCGCCATATTATACATGCCTATAACAAGATTACTTGCACATACTGCCGCCGCATGATACTTCGCTTTATCCTTTGCTGATATGATACAAACCTCATGTCCGAGCAGTTCAAATAAATTCTTGAAATAATCAAGATATAACTCGTCACCTTCAATTGTAATAAAGCTTTGATGGAATTGCCTGTATGACTCAAGCTTCGAGCTTACCGCATACATAGGATGTATAGAATATCCGGATATTAGATCACTCAAATCTGAAAATACCTGCGAAGACATCGCCCCACTGGTATGACATAATATTTTTCCCTCAAGTAAGGACCTGTCAAGTCTGCCCAGTCTATCAACCATAACAGCTATCTGTCCGTCGGGAACCGTCAAAAATAAAGCATCACAATTTGCCACTATATCCTCAAGCTTATCATAGTACTTAGTATCGGTAAATTCTGCCGCCTGCCTTGCACTTTCTGTATTCTGGCTGTAATAGCCTTCTACAGTAATCTCATTGCACTTGTCTGCCTGTACAAGATGCTTACCAAGGGTAAAGCCCATCCTGCCTGCACCAATAAATCCAATCCTCATACCATCACCCTCCTTCTGTCTTAGCTATATCAAAGGAGTGTCCTTAGGATGCTTTATATTTTTACTAGATTTTAATGCTCTTTTGGTATGGTTTCCTCCGAATACCATCCTTTTCGCAAATTTCATCGTCACTTTATCATAACATGGCCTCTTTGTCTATGAATATTTAAAAAAATTATGCACATACTTTTCTCAATATTCCATTACACAATACAGAAAGGAAATATATATGAGTAATGCAAATATATATATAGCACTTGAACAGAGCATTCTCGTCAATAACAAAAAAGTCACGTTGGACGATATAGCAACCATTTTTTGCGTTAACAAGGACATAAATGTTGATATAAGGAAGATAAAGCTTCATCAATTTACTGACTCAGAACAGGATTATGCTGTAATATCCGTGATGAA
This sequence comes from uncultured Lachnospiraceae bacterium, assembly GCA_945836565.1. GTDB lineage: Bacteria > Bacillota > Clostridia > Lachnospirales > Lachnospiraceae > Coprococcus_C. The sequence continues at coordinate 2,859 of CAMALN010000170.1, read as the reverse complement.
AATCATAGAACAGATAAGCCTCAAATATAAGGACGCAAATGTTACAAGCATAGGAAGTCCCGAAACCATTGTCTATTATAGGAATACCACACCCACAAAAAAATATTCACAAACATTAAAATCAATCGGACTTATGCTTCTGACTTTTTTCGGAACCGCCTTTTCCATCATGTCATACAATGGTGATGTCGGCTCCGACGAGCTTCTTCAAAGGCTGTATTTTCTATTCACCGGAACCGAAGTAACAACCGCATCCCCAGCCTTACTTCCCGGTATCCTAAGCTATAGTCTCGGTTTGGGGCTTGGAATGATTATATTCTTCAACCATGGTCTTAATCACAATAGCGTGAACGATCCTACTCCTCTTCAGGTTCAAATGAGACTTTACGAAACCGAAGTAAATCAAAGCATAATAACCGACAGCAGTCGAAAGGGGAAAACCATAGATGTTGATTAGAAAAACCTTATTTACTGCATTTACACTTGTGTCAGGAGCTGCTATATCCTGCGGCTATGTCGCATTTATCACCCTTCTCGGAGTTTTTGAAAAGCTTTCGGAAAAATACAAAGCAATGAATATGACCATAATTATAGAATGGCTAATAATTATAGGCGTAACAACAGGAAATCTCTTTTTTTTCCTTGATATTCCGCTTTCCTTTGGTAGTAACTCATTAAGGGTTATCCTATATATGCTTTTTAATCTTATTGGAGGAGCCTTTATCGGTTGCATTATAGGAGCTCTCGCAGAAACTCTATGTATCTTTCCGATTATTTCGAGAAGATTTGGCGTCAGAAAGCTGCTGCCCTATGTGCTATTTGCCGCAGCCTTAGGTAAAATAATAGGCGCATACATTGAACTATATATCATATAAAGGAGAATCATTATGAAAGTAAAACAAAATGACGAGGCATACAATAAATATGTTGAATCTGTAACACCAAAGCACAGTTGTGTAAAAAATTGTATCAATGCATTTTTAATAGGTGGACTTATCTGCACCTACGGACAATTTATATTCAACCTATGCACTACTTATTTTGATATGGAAGAAAAGGATGCTTCAAGCTGGACATCCATAATACTGGTTTTGACCAGTGTTGTCCTGACAGGCTTTAATCTATATAAAAAGATCGCCAAATACGGTGGTGCCGGTGCCCTGGTTCCTATAACAGGCTTTGCAAATTCAGTTGCTGCACCTACAATCGAATATCAAAAGGAAGGTGAGGTTTTCGGTAAAGGAGTTAAGGTCTTCACCATTGCTGGTCCGGTCATACTTTTTGGTATATTTACAAGCTGGTGTCTGGGCATAATCTACATGATATTAAAAGCATTGAATGTAATATAAGGAGGCTATATATGAGCGAAGAATTTCAGCAAATCGTGGGAAAACAAAGTATACGTTTTTCTACTCCACCTGCCATAATCAGCAGATGCTCCATAGTAGGAGAAATGGAAGGAGAAGGTCCCCTTGCATCGTATTTTGATGAAATAGAACTGGACCCAACCTTCGGACAGGAGTCGTGGGAGCTTGGAGAGGCAGAAATGGTTAGACGTACTGTATCGAAGGCAATCGCCAAATCCGGCATAGCAACAGAGGATATACGATATATATTCGGTGGTGACCTTCAAAATCAGCTTGTAGGAACAACCTTTGGTTTGAAGGAGTTTAATATTCCGCTGTTTGGCTTATATGGTGCCTGTTCAACCTGTGGCGAATCTCTTTCTTTAGCTGCTATGACCGTTGCTGCTGGATATGCAAAGCATGTTGTCGCAGTTACAAGCAGTCACTACGGAAGTGCAGAAAAGCAATTCCGTTTCCCATTAGAGTATGGCAATCAAAGACCTCTTTCAGCTACATGGACAGTCACAGGAAGCGGTGCCTTTGTACTGGAAGCAGCATCTAAGGAGCAGCCTCTGGAGCAATATCCGCGTATCATGGGTATAACCACCGGTAAAGTAATCGATTATGGCGTCCGCGACAGTATGAATATGGGAGCATGTATGGCCCCTGCCGCAGCAGATGTTATATATCAGTGTCTGGAGGATTTTGGAGTTAAACCGGAATACTTTGACAGGATTGTTACCGGTGACCTTGGAAAAGTCGGCACAGAAATTCTGCTTAAATTACTGAGAGATAACGGCTATGAGATAGGCAAACAGCACATGGACTGCGGAGTTGAAATATTTTCAAATCAAGAACAGGACACTCACAGCGGCGGAAGCGGCTGTGGCTGCAGCGCAGCAACTCTCGCCGGATATCTTCTAAACCGTCTGGAAGCTAAGGAGTGGCATAGGATACTTTTCGTGCCTACCGGCGCATTACTTTCTCCTATCAGCTTTAATGAGGGCGAAAGTATACCGGGCATAGCCCATGCAGTAATTATTGAGACATGTAAAGGAGATAAATAAATGGATTATGTACTTTCTTTTGTTATCGGCGGTATCATATGCGTGCTCGCACAAATTCTCATGGATACAACAAAGCTTTTACCCGGTAGAGTAATGGTCATTCTCGTATGTACCGGTGCTATATTGGGCGCAATCGGTATATACAAGCCCCTACTGGATTTTGCGGGCTGTGGAGCTTCTGTACCACTTACCGGATTTGGTTATAACTTATGGCTTGGCATAAAGGAGGGTGTAGATAAGGAGGGTATACTCGGATTATTCAGAGGTGGCTTTAAAATGGCTGCAGTCGGCACCTCCTCCGCACTTATATTCTCATATATCGCATCTATAATTTTTAAGCCTAAGATGACAAAAAACTAATGCCAGTGGGGACAGGAAAAGTGGCTCTCGAAGAGAGCCACTTTTCCTGTCCCCACTGGCATTTTATTCTGTTGATACCGGTGCAT
>CAMALN010000169.1 GCA_945836565.1 uncultured Lachnospiraceae bacterium | reverse complement strand
TCAGAAGGAGGGGCCCAGCGAAGCTGGGAGGATTCCTTGTGATGTGCACGTAGTGCCCTACGCAGACGCCTGCGAACGAAGTTCGCTTTAATTGCGTCTGCTCTTTTTATATCAGAATAGATATTATTTTTTTGCAATACGATAAAAGACTTTCTTTATCCTTTAAGAACGAATCTGAAAGCTCGATATATGATGTTTTATCCTTATTATCATATTTAAAACCAATCATAGTATTGGTGTTAAGCTGCGTGATGAAATGCCCTTCCTGTTTCACATAGCAGTTTTCTTTTGTGGCTTGTATTCTGTATTCTTTATCTACATATGCAGCGACGCTTTTATGTATAGCTCTGTCCTCAGCAGGAAGATAGTAATACTCCTTATAATCATCAAAAAAGAATTTCAGCGTATCATTTACAACCATAACACTTATTGTTGCATCATTTTTGTAAACAGAGACAGTTATACCGGCTTGACCTAAGGTTATTCTTTTAGGAATACAGTACTCAAGCTTTAATGAGAAGATTAGCTTATCGTTTTTAATAGAAAGCTTATCGATAGTAAAAGCGCCTTCTTTAAGACGACATATTGCAATTAACGAGGTTGTATATAATAATCCTTCTATATCCTCATAATTATGCTGAAGCAAAAGTTTCATTCTATTAGTGTCGTTTGATGTTAAAAACTCCTGATATACCTTTATTAAGTCACCACCGGAATATTTGTCAATACGATTTACTCCCAAATATTGTTCTATAGACTTTTGTTTAAGATTATCAAGCCTTAATATATCCTTGTAGGGCTTTAATATCTTATACATATCAATGCTTGTAAGAGCATCAAATGAATAATTTATATCATATATTGCCAGCTTCTTGTTGATATAAGGTATATCGAAGCCATCTCCGTTATAATGCATAATATATTTATATGTAGCTATAAAAGACATAAAATCTGATAGAATCATCTCCTCTGATTTGCCGTCATCGTTAAACCACTGCTTTATATACCACGCATCTTCTTTATAATAAGCACAGCCTATAAGATATAAAGTAGTTTTATCTGCAACAAAGCCTGTTGTTTCTATATCAAATATTATTAATTCTTCCGGATTAAAATATAGCTGAGGCAACAATAATTCATGCTCACGTGCCTTGAATTCCTGTATCTTCATATAAACTCCCTTTACCTTCATAATCTGTTATACAATAATTATATATTTTCTATAATTTTTTTCAATATTATTGATTTAATATAAACAAATAGTTATCTTGCACAAGTTATCTTGAACAGGAATTTATTGCTTGTATTTTTACAAATTTATGATATAATTTTCTCTATGAATAATGTACGGAGGAGACACATAAATGATACAACCAATCGATATAAAGACTCACAAGTTTAAAAAAGGCTTATTTGGCTACAATGCTTCTGATGTAGATACTTTTATTGACGCTGTGTACAAGGCTTATGACGGATTATATAAGGAAAACGAGGATCTATCTTCAAGCCTTGAAAAGCTTAATACATCTCTTCAGGAGAACAGACTTAAAATGTTCGATATGGAGAACGAAATTCAGAGACTTGAGAACTCTGATACATATGGGGATAGTGTTGCCGCACAGAAGAAGGCTGATGAGATAATCAAGAATGCTGAGAAAACCGCTGCCGAGATTATAGCAAGAGCAAAGGAGCAGAGCGGAAAGTTTGAATCGGGAAGTGATGCAAATACTACTGCTAAGGCTACTGATAAAACAGAAGATAAGGCAACTATTAAGTTTACAGTATCTGACGGCAAGAAGTCGGAGGCGAATAAAGAATCAGCATCATCTAAGTTCTTCAAAAAAGCTGAGGAGAATACTTCAAAGCAGGCTGACAATGAAGATGATGATGAGATTTTCGTAGGAGAAATCGAAGAAGCAAGAAAGCCTGACCGTATGATGATAGGTGATGGTGATGAAGAAGAAGATATGGACTTCGAATTCTTATAGGTCTTATAGGATAGATATATTATTATTCATAAAGAGTGTTGCCTTTGGCAGCACTTTTTTTGAGAGTTAACAATTTACAGGGAGAGATATATGTTTTCGTATATAAAGGGTTCGGTTGAAGAGCTTGGTGAAGAATATATTGTAATTGAGCACAATGGAATAGGGTTTTATATAATGTCAAGCCTTAAGGTTATCTCTTCGTTAAAGCTTGGGCAGAGCATAAAGATACATACACATATGAATGTAAGAGAAGACGATATAAGCTTATATGGTTTCCTGACAAAGGACGAGCTTACCTGCTTCAGACAGCTTATAAATATAAGCGGTGTCGGTCCCAAGGTGGCACTTTCAATAATGTCTGCCCTGGATATGGATGAATTACGACTAGCGATATTATCCGAGGATTACAAAGCCATAACAAAGGCTAATGGTGTAGGACAGAAGATGGCACAGAGAGTTGTGATGGAGCTTAAGGATAAAATTAAGCTTGAAGATATGACAAACCATGCGACTGAAATATATGATGAACAGCCGGGTGATGATGCAGTTAATGAAACAGCTCAGGCACTTACTGCATTGGGATATAGCAATTCAGAAGCTTTAAGAGCGATAAAAAAGGTTGATGACTACAATAAACTTAGTACAGAACAATTGTTAAAAGAAGCATTGAAGAAGATGCTGTAAATGTTATAGTGTAGCGGAAGGATAGAGTCGGATGGAACGAATAATTACAACAGAGGTATTATCCGAAGACGAAAAAACTGAACAAGGATTAAGACCTACATCCCTATCTGAGTATATAGGTCAGGAAAAAGCCAAGAATAATCTGCGAATATTTATTGAAGCTGCAAAAAAGAGAAAGGAATCCCTTGACCACGTATTATTATATGGTCCTCCGGGATTAGGTAAAACTACACTTGCAGGTATAGTTGCAGAAGAAATGGGGGTCAACCTAAAGATAACCTCCGGTCCGGCTATAGAAAAGCCGGGTGAGTTGGCAGCTATATTGAGTAATCTTTCAGAAAATGATGTTTTGTTCATAGACGAGATTCACAGATTGAATAAACAGGTTGAAGAGGTATTATATCCTGCTATGGAGGATTTTGCCATAGACGTGATAATAGGAAAGGGTGCCGGAGCCAGATCCATAAGACTTGAGCTTCCTAAATTCACACTGATAGGTGCAACTACAAGAGCAGGTATGCTTACAGCACCTTTAAGAGACAGATTCGGTGTTGTAAACAGGCTCGAATTTTATAATGTGACAGAATTAATGCAGATTATAATGCGTTCAGCCTCTGTCCTAGGAATCGGTATAGATGACGAGGGTGCTTTGGAGATAGCCAAACGTTCCCGCGGAACTCCAAGACTTGCTAACAGACTTTTGAAGAGAGTTCGTGATTTTGCTGAGGTAATGCACAATGGAAGCATAGACTATGATGTTGCACGAACTGCATTAGACAGATTAGAGGTTGACTCTCAGGGTCTCGATAATATGGATAGAAATATTTTAGAGACTATGATACATAAATTTGGCGGAGGTCCTGTAGGACTTGATACTTTAGCGGCAGCAATTGGAGAAGATACAGGTACCTTAGAGGATGTATATGAACCATATCTTATCAAAAACGGCTTTATAAATCGTACGCCACGTGGTAGAATGGTTACAGACTATTGTTATAAGCATTTTGGTTTAGAGAATATATCAAAGGAGAAAAAAGATGACAAATAGCAAAACTGATATTCCTGTTGTAATAAACGGCAAGGTATATACCTTAAGCGGATATGAGGGTGAAGAATATCTACAGAATGTTGCAACCTATATAAATAATAAGATTTCAGAGTGTAAGGCTTCTGACCAGTACAGGAGAATGAATACCGAATATCAAGGCGTATTACTTGCATTAAATATTGCCGATGATTATTTTAAGGCTAAAAGTAAGGCTGATAGCATGGTATCGGAGGATACAA
>CAMALN010000168.1 GCA_945836565.1 uncultured Lachnospiraceae bacterium | reverse complement strand
CATAGTAAAGCTTTGTTCCTGTCTTATCATATGTAAGTGTATCTACATACATATAACCATATACGTTAAAGAAGCACATATCATCTACAGCCTGTCCTGAGATTGACTTCTTAACATTTGCAAAGTCTGAGAATACCTCGTGACCATACTGATCAAAGTAGATTACATGAATTCCGTCAGGATGATATGTAAGTCGATCCTTCATTGCAGTTCCGTCTGCCTGGAAATAATATGTATAGGTTCCGTCACACATAAAGTTATTGATAACCATCTCGCCGGTTTCAATATTATAGCATCTTATATCACCATAAGAATCCTTTACAAACCTATATCCTTTATACTGGGCAAACTCACCCTCAGGTATCTCAGGTGCAACAGGAGTTACATCCGGTGCAACAGGATCTGTGTCGCCTGATGACGGACCGGTAAGATACTTTTCACAGGTTGGTGCATAATAATCCCAGAAGAAATCAACACAATAGTAATGCCACCAGTCATAATCGTCATAGCCTTCAATATCTGTTTTATCAGGAAGGTTCATAAAATCATAGCTTACAGTTCCCACACCATTTGGATCATCATCCCAGGTAAGGTCTACAACATAGTAATCACCGTACATATTAACTCTGTTCCATGCATGTCCTGAGCGCTCGATAAAGTCTGTACCTGTTATACAGATTGTATCGATACCCAGTGAATTCATAAGAGTTGCATAGGTCTTTGCATACCCTGCGCAAACTGTCTCACCACCACATACAAGGCTGTATGCTGTCTGGTTCCAGTCACCAAGTGAAAAATCATTATCATATACTGTTGAATTACATACAAGGTCATGTGCAAATACTTCCTTGTTGTATCTTCCGCTTGTACTGCTCATGACAGTTGATTTCCAGCTGTCCATCTTGCCAAAGAACTGACTGGTTGCGTTTGCTCTGTCTGCACCGTTTGCAAACTCAGGATACATAAATATATATGCATATCCATTCCCTGCACCATACCAGTTAGATACAAAATAATACTGTGGACAAAGATAAGCAAAATTTACTACTATATCCTTTGCATCATCGTCACTTATGGTATATGGTACCTCGCAGAGAAAACACATATAATCACCGTCACCTGTGATATCCTCAATCTGATAATTATCAAGAGTATTAATAGCATAATCACATGCTTTTATAAGCTCATCCACAAGAGCCTTCTCTCCGGCTGACAAACTATTATAAACTGTTTTTGAGCCATATGCACTCCAGTTTCTTTCCTGTCCGGATGAAGCACCGCAGTTTGCTGAATCAACCTGTGCCTCTACATGATTTGCTTTGATGTAATCAACATCAACCTCATGCATTACCATATCGTTACATTGTTCTACTGCTGCATCACCATCAGCAGGCTCTGTTTCCTGCGCCTTAACAGCAGGTGCTGCCAGCCCAAGTGCAAGAGCAACTACAAGCAATTTGCTTGCGAGTTTTCTAAATCTCATATTCCCTTCTCCTCCTTATAGATATATGTCGACACGATTTACAACATAAATCCTGCCATGTAGTCGGAACCGACTTCATAGAAACATAATATGATTATATATTGTAATAATCATCTAGTCAAATTATTATTGCGTAAACTATTATTCCCGTCCTTTAAGACGATGCATAGCCCTTAATAGCTCCGCCTGACTGGTAAGGTATTCCTGACGGCTCTTTTTTTGAAGAAGTGCTTCCTTTGCAAGTGCTGCCGCACGCTTTGCATTAATTTCATCTATATCCTCGGGTCTTTCTGCAGAATCAACGATTACATCGACCTCGCCATCCTCAACCTTTATCATGCCTGAGGATACAAAAACCTTTCTTGGTGCCTCTCCCGGAACCGTAAATCTAAGCATACCGGGAACTACGGCCTCTATCAGATTGCTGTGATTGGCTAAAATACCTTTCTCCCCGTCCATGGTAGGTATCACAAGAGACTCACACGGTCCCTCATAAAAATCCCTGTCGGTTGATACTATTGAAAGATCAAATACTTCCATTAAATCACCTTCTTCTACTCACAGGTATCAGTACTTGCCATACAACAAATACCTCATACCAAAACATTACTCCTCAGCCATCTTCTTTGCCTTGGCAACAACATCATCAATTGTTCCTACATTGTAGAAGGCTGCTTCCGGATATTCATCCATCTCACCATCTACAATTGCCTTAAAGCCTCTTATTGTCTCAGAAAGAGGCACATATATTCCCGGTATGCCGGTAAACTTTTCTGCAACATGAGTTGGCTGAGCTAAAAATCTCTGTATACGTCTCGCTCTTTGCACAATCTGCTTATCCTCATCTCCAAGCTCATCCATACCAAGTATGGCTATGATATCCTGAAGCTCATTATACTTCTGAAGAATCTCCTGAACCTTTCGGGCAACCAGATAATGTTCTTCACCTACTATGTCTGCCTCCAGGATTCTCGAGGATGAACCAAGCGGATCCACCGCCGGATATATACCCTGCTCAGCTATCTTTCTGCTAAGAACAGTAGTAGCATCAAGATGTGTAAATGTAGTGGCAGGTGCAGGGTCGGTAAGGTCATCCGCAGGCACATATACTGCCTGAACCGAGGTTACGGAACCACTCTTGGTAGATGTAATACGCTCCTGTAAAGCTCCCATCTCACCTGCAAGCGTCGGCTGATATCCGACTGCAGACGGCATACGTCCAAGCAAAGTCGAAACCTCAGAACCTGCCTGTACAAAACGGAATATGTTATCTATAAATAAAAGCACATCCTTATGCTCTTCATCTCTGAAATATTCTGCCATGGTAAGTCCGGAAAGGGCAACTCTCATACGAACTCCTGGAGATTCATTCATCTGCCCGAATACAAGCGCAGTCTTTTCTGCAACTCCGCTCTCATTCATCTCTCGCCAAAGGTCATTTCCCTCTCTGCTTCGCTCTCCGACTCCGGTAAATATGGAATATCCTCCATGCTCCATGGCAACATTGTGAATAAGCTCCTGTATAAGAACTGTTTTTCCAACTCCTGCACCACCGAAAAGACCGATTTTACCACCCTTTGGATAAGGCTCCAAAAGGTCGATAACCTTTATACCTGTTTCGAGTATCTCAACTACAGGCTGCTGCTCATCAAAGGCAGGTGCTTTTCTGTGAATAGGCCATTTTTCTGCCTCTGCAGGGATTTCTCCTTTTCCGTCTATCGGCTGTCCAAGCACGTTGAACATTCTTCCGAGAGTGCATTCTCCGACAGGCACCTTAATTCCGTCACCATAACCTGTTACCTCCATGCCTCTTGCTATATCCTCGCTGGCAGCAAGCATGATACAACGCACGCTGTTATTACCTATATGCTGTGCTACCTCCATAACACGCATTTCACCGTTTACATCTACGTAAAGAGCCTCCTTGATCATAGGAAGCTTTCCCCGGTCAAATAAAACATCTATTACGGGTCCTGATACAGCAGTAATCTTTCCTGTAATCATCGTCTCATCACCTCTTCTAATTTCTTTCTCTTCTGAGCCTTTGCTCCCGAAGACACCTCTGTTATCTCCTGTGTTATGGCAGCCTGTCTGACACGATTAAACTGAATCTTTAGCTCATGCAATATGCTTTCCGCATTTTGATTTGCTGCACTCATCGCAGCCATACGCGCATTTTGTTCACTGCAAAAGCTGTCCACAAGAGCACCGTACACAAAGCCCGCTATATAGTTTCTGGTAACACTGTCTAATACCTGTGTTACAGATGGCACAAATTCAAATTTATTCTTAACAGGCTTTTCTTCAACTTCTTCTACTTCCTCTTTCGGAGCAGTAACTTCCTGTTCAAGAATAGCCTTAGTTAAGTCTTCTCTACCACCAACTGCTTTGATGCCCATATCTTTTGCAAGATTATGGACAAAATGAGCAAATAACATAATATCCATTTTGCTGGCCATATATCGATCCGTGTAGCTTATGGAGACCTTC
>CAMALN010000167.1 GCA_945836565.1 uncultured Lachnospiraceae bacterium | reverse complement strand
CTGTGACGTGTGTTGCGGCTTGATGTATGCGGCTTGATATAGTATGGAGGTTAAATCATGGATAAGAAAAGACATATGTTTGCTGTATGCGCATACAAGGAGTCAGAATATCTGGAGCGATGCGTGAAGACACTTTGTGCGCAGACCGTTAAGTCTGATATCATCATATGTACATCCACTCCGAATGCATATATAGATGCTATCGCAAAAAAGTATGATATCCCTGTATATGTAAGAGACGGCGAAAGCGATATAAGGGATGATTGGAATTTTGCATACAATACTGCAGATGCGAGCTTCGTCACAGTAGCACATCAGGATGATGAGTACAGCAAGCATTATGTGGAAGCCCTGTATGAGAAGATAGACAGATATGTGAAGAAGTACGGCAATACATCGGATATAATAATGTTCCTGACAGATTATCTGCCTATAAAGGCGGGCAAGAGAGGTCCGCGTGATATCAATTGCAAGATAAGAAGACTGCTCAGGATACCACTTAAGAGCATGTGTCTGTCGAGATGCAGATTCGTGCGCAGGATGACTCTGTCGCTGGGAAACAGTATAGTATGTCCTTCCGTAACCTATAACAAGGACAGATTTGGTGATGATATCTTCACGTCAGAGCTTAAGTTCAATATAGATTGGGATACCTTCCTTAAGCTGGCGCAAGAAAAGGGAGCATTCCTGTACGCTGACAAGCCGCTTACATTTTACCGTGTGCATGATGGGGCGACCAGCAAGGAGTTCATAGAAAATCATGGCCGTGAGATAGAGGATACGGCGATGTTCAGAAAATTCTGGCCTAAGTGGGTAGTGAAGCTTATCATGAAGTTTTATAAGAAGGCCTATGATACGTATGACTAGTACCAAGCATTTGGCGAGGAGGAACGCTTATGAACGAAGTTCATAATTCGAATGCGTTCCGACGACATGTCATAGTCTGTCACAGAGAGGGACCCGCGAAGCGGGAGAGTTGGCTGTGACCTAGGGACCCACGGAGTGGGGGAGTTGGCTATGACTTACATTATACGAGGAGGAACGCTTATGAAGCTTAGCATAATAATGCCTGTATATAATTCGAAGAAGTATCTAAGCGGGACTATAGAAAGCGTATTGTCGCAGGCTTTTGATGATTTCGAGCTCATCCTGGTAGATGACGGCTCCGAGGATGGTAGCGGTGAAATCTGTGATGAGTATGCTATGAAGGATGCGAGGGTTCGGGTTATCCATAAGGAAAATGAGGGCATATGTCCTACCAGGAACAGAGGCATGCGGGAGGCGCGCGGCGAATATATCGGTTTCTGTGATAATGATGATTTTTTCTTCGAGGGATTGCTTGCGGATAACTATGCTCTCGCCAAAAAATATGATGCTGATGTAGTACGTTTCTCCAGACAGCTGACAAATGTTTCCGACGGGAAGGTAGTCAGTGAGATTAAGACGAAGGGCTTTGCCGACAGATATGTACCGGCAGACAAATTTGCATTATATTTTGATGAAATAAATAATACCGGAGATGGCATATGGGCAGGTATATACAGAAGAGAGTTTCTTATGAAGCATAATATATCCTTTTGCGAGGATATGCGATATGGCTTCGAGGATTTGTATTTCGTTACTCAGATATATATGTGTCAGCCGTCTGTGGTATTGAATAGTAGGACATATTATAATTGGATGCTTAGAACCGAGCACAGCACATCGGCGAAGACTGATATGAATAATATAGATTCACTGATAAAGTGCCTGGAGCTAAAGAAGCAGATGATCGACCGGTATGACCTTATAGAAAAGGGAAATTATTCATGGGCGTATGAGCTTTCTAAACGTATATACTATGTGGTACAATATGTAAGTCCGAAGAAGGTGGATATGCCTATGAAAAAGCGGCTTGACGTCATACGATATTTTGCAAAGAGCGAGATATTTGCCAAGCCGGAGAAGAAAAAGCTGCTTAAGGCTACAGTTAAGTACGGTAACCGCTCCGCGATTGGAGTGAATTTCCTGTTTTTGAATAGATTTTATCGTTTGCTGTATATGTTGATAACAAGGTAGGAGGAACGCTATAGGATGAAGCATGTTGCGCTTATATTTGCCGGTGGAACGGGAACAAGGATGAATAGTAAAACAAAGCCAAAGCAGTTCTTGGAATTGAATGGCAAGCCTATTATTATCCATACCATAGAACATTTTGAATATCATGAACAGATAGAAGCAATAGTTGTTGTATGTATAGAAGGCTGGATTCCATATTTTAGAAATCTTCTTGAGAGATATAATATCAAGAAGGTTAAGTGGGTTGTACCGGGTGGAGCAAACGGACAGGAATCTATCTATAATGGTTTGGAGAAGCTTCATGAGGTATATCGTGATGAGCCTGTTGGAGTATTGATACATGACGGAGTCAGACCGCTCATCAATGAACAGCTTATATCTGATAACATAGCATCTGTAGAAGAAAGAGGCAATGCAATTACAGTTACAAATGCTATAGAGACCATCATTACGACAGATGAAAATAAGAAGATAGATAATATCATAGACCGTACTAAGTGTAGCTTGGCAAGAGCACCGCAGTCCTTTGTATTACAGGATATCTATGGGGTGCATAGAAAAGCCATAGATGAGGGCAGGAATGATTTTATCGATTCGGCGTCTATTATGCGCCATTATGGGTATGAGCTTTACTGTGTGGATGGTCCGACGGAGAATATCAAGATTACGACACCGTCAGATTTCTATATATTTAGAGCGATATATGAGGCGAAGGAGAATTCGCAGATATTCGGAATATGATAGATTGTGTGGGGATTAAACTATGGTAAATGAAGTATTGCTAAAGGACCTTTGTTATATAGACAATAATTTTGAATATAAGGATGATTTGAAGGGCAAGACATTTTTCGTAACAGGAGCAACTGGTCTGGTTGGTTCCCTTTTTGTCAAGGCACTTGCCATGATGAATGAAAGGAATCATATGAATATGAGGATTATAGCTTTGGTTAGAAATACTAAGAAAGCAGAAGATATATTCAGTGATTTTATGAGTGAGGAATGCGGCTTAAATATTCTGGCAGGAGATGTAACAGATGATGGTATTGTAGATAAGGTTGGATGTGAATTGCCGGATGTCGATATCAATTATATTATACATGGAGCCTGCATCACTACCTCGAAGATTATGGTGGAGCAACCGGTAGATACTATCCGTACCTCTATATATGGCACTGAGAATATGCTTGAGCTTGCGAGAAAGTATAATGCAGATAAGATGATATATCTGTCTTCTATGGAGATGTATGGTACGGTTGATTCTGCTTCGGTTACTGAGGATAGGCTTGGATATGTGAATCTTGCAAATGTCAGAAGCTGTTATCCTGAGAGTAAGAGAATGTGCGAGTGTATGTGTACAAGCTATGCCAAACAGTATGGTGTAAATGTATGCAGTGCGAGACTTGCCCAGACCTTTGGACCTGGCATCTTCCCTACAGAGAATCGTATATTTGCACAGTTTGCGAAGAGTGTTATACGTAAGGAAAACATAGTATTACATACACGTGGATTATCAGAGGGGAATTACTGCTATACTACAGATGTGATATTGGCACTGCTTTTGCTTCTGATTAAGGGACAAAAGGGTGAGTCGTATAATGTAGTAAATGAAGCATGCCATACAACAATAGCTGATATGGCTAAGATGGTGTGCCACAATATAGCTGATGATGATATAGAGGTAGAATTTGACCTTCCGGAGGATATAGCTACCTATGGCTACGCACCTGATGTAAAGCTTAAGCTATGCGGCGATAAGCTCAAGGAATTGGGATTTACAGCAACTGTAGGACTGGAAGAAGCATATAGGAGATTGATAGCGTATATGAAAACCAGCAATATGTGCTAGATAGAAATAGATAGAGCTAAATAGAGATAAATAGAGATAAAGGTATACAGAGAGATCAAAAAAAAATTTTTT
>CAMALN010000166.1 GCA_945836565.1 uncultured Lachnospiraceae bacterium | reverse complement strand
TATTGGGATAACAGCATTATGAGTAATCTCGGAGTTGCTGCGGTTGGATACTGGTTATATGGTGTATTGATGGTTAGCCTTATGGTGCTTTTTTCAACGATGGCAAAAACCTTTGGTCAGGTGCTGCTTGGAGTAGGCGGAGTATATATCGTGATGAATCTTTTGGCACTTGCAGACAAGATAATCAAGTATCTGCCTACGTATCTGTGCAGCTACTCTATAGTTGAGGGAGCCGATGTGAGCGCTATTACATTTCTGGTGTGTATCATCTGCATAGTGGTTTGTGTGGCATCGTCTGTTATGATATTTAACAAGAAATATTTATAGAAATTTATAGAAATCAAATGGCGATAATTGACAGACAAAAATAAAGATGTTAAACTACACGTCATATAAATATCAGATAGCGAAATGCAAAGAGGCATTATATATTTTGTTATATATATGCCTCTTTTTATTTATGACTTAAAGGAGGGATAGTGTGAACGTCTTTGATATATTGGGACCTGTGATGGTTGGACCTTCGAGTTCACATACAGCTGGCGCTGTACGCATAGGATATGTCACTCGTGTTATGTTGGCGGAGGAGCCTGTGGAGGCACAGATTATCCTGCATGGTTCATTTGCCGCAACAGGAAAAGGACATGGCACGGATACAGCTCTTGTTGCGGGATTACTTGGTATGAAGCCCTCGGATATAAATATTCCCCAAAGCTTTGAAATTGCCAAAGAAAGAGGATTTGATGTGACATTTCAAAAAAGTGTGATTAAGGATGCACATCCCAATACCGCAATAATTACGGTAAAGGGTTGCGAAGGAAGAACCATTAAGATACAGGCGTCATCTATTGGCGGTGGTCGAATAATGGTAAATAGGATAGATGACATAGAAGTTAATTTTACAGGCGAGAACAATACGTTAATAGTACATAACATTGATGTTCCGGGCAATATAAGCAGAATTACCTCTCTTTTGGCAAAAAATAATATAAACATAGCAACAATGCAGCTTTATCGTCATGAAAAAGGGGGCTTTGCGGTAATGATTCTTGAGACAGATCAGGATGTCACGAAGGAAATTATAGAAGAATCACAATGCTTGACCGGTATAATAAAGGTTACGTATTTGCAGGCTGTTGAGATATAGTATAAGGGATTAAGGTGTAAAGACATGGCATACAATTCTATTGAAGAGATAATAAATAAATGCAACGATAACAAAATCAGCTTCTATGAAGCCATTATGCAGGATACGTGTATTGCGACCGGAAAAAAGGAGGAAGAAAATCTTGAACGGATGAGAAACATGTGGCAGGTAATGTGTGAAGCTTCACAGGAATATGACTCAGAGCTTAAATCCAGAAGCAAAATGGTAGGGGGAACCGGCAAGCTAATGGATATATATATGAAAAGCGGGAATAGCTACTGTGGGGAATTCATACTTACGGTTATTGCAGAAGCACTCAAAATGGGTGAGTCAAATGCGTGCATGAAACGTATTGTTGCTGCTCCGACAGCCGGTTCATGCGGCGTAATGCCGTCCGTATATATAGCGGTTAAAAAGAAACACGGATTTTCTGATGAAGAGATAGTGAAAAGCATGTTTGTAGCCGCCGGTGTGGGAGAGGTTATAGCTGCGAGGGCATACATTGCAGGTGCTACAGGTGGGTGTCAGGCAGAGATTGGAACTGCAGCAGCGATGACTGCGGCAGGTATGGTTGCATTAAAAAATGGTACACCTGAACAGATAGGCCATGCGGTAGCTATGACGTTGAAGGGAATGCTCGGACTTGTGTGTGATCCTGTTGCAGGACTGGTTGAAGTCCCATGTGTAAAGAGAAATGTAATTGGAGCAGCAAATGCTGTTGTATGTGCGGAAATGGCACTAGCCGGAATAGAAAGTGTCATCCCTGTAGATCAGGTGATAGATGCTATGCGAGAGGTGGGAGATAATATGCCAACCATGTACAAGGAAACGGCCTGTGGAGGATGTGCAAATACACCTAAGGCATGCGAGATTGCCAGTATGTTGGAAATGTAAGGTATATGGTATGGTAAAGTTATGATATAATATCTATTATATTGACGTGAGGAGGATATATGGATTATTTATCACATAATATTGCAATCAATTTGAAGCGTATTAGAAAGGCGAAGGGTATGAGCCTGGATGTTGTTGCGGAACAGACCGGTGTAAGCAAGAGCATGCTGGCAACTATAGAAAAGGGAGATGCTAATCCATCTATAGGTGTGTTGGGAAAGATTATGAGTGGGCTGCGCATAGATTTACAGGATTTGACTCAGGCACCACAGAACAGTACGTACCTTGTCGATGTAGAAAAGCTGGAGCCTACAAAGTCTGTAGGAGGACAGTATCATGTATGGACGTGCTTTCCTATAGCAGATAATCGCTCTGTAGAGATATACAGGATAGATATCGAGCCGGGAGGAATATATGAAAGTGGTTCGCATGGTGAGCGAACCAAGGAGTATATAACCATGCTTAAAGGAGTATTGACCATAGTGTTAGACGAAGGGGAATATAAGGTAGAAAAAGAACAGTTTTTTAGATTTGAAGCTGATCAGCCGCATATATATGTGAATAATGGCACAGAGAAGATAAGCTTCATTTCGTTCTTTGTAGTATATTAAGCAATATAAATACAATGTGTTCGATATAATGGACAAAAATCAAAAAAAGTACAAAAGATCATCAAAAATATATTGACATTTTAAGAATGTGTATGATATATTGTACCCAACGTAGTGAAGAAATGACAAGGGCGTCAATGATTTAAAGAATCATTGGCGCTTTTTGTTTATGTTAAGGAGGAATAAAATATGAGATTAAAAGACACAGGACTTACAAAGCAGGATATCAAGGATAAGGTAAATAAGTATATGATCGAGACCTATGAGAGATTTGATTTCCTGGCAGAGACTGCAGAGGGTATGTACTTATATGATGAGGAGGGAACACCTTATCTTGACTTTTATGCAGGAATAGCGGTAAACAACGCAGGAAGCCGTAACCCGAAGGTTGTTGCAGCCGTTAAGGATCAGGTGGATGACGTTATGCATACCTTTAATTATCCATATACAATTCCTCAGGCATTGCTTGCCGAAAAGGTTTGTGAGACCATAGGTATGGATAAGATTTTCTACCAGAACTCAGGTACTGAGGCAAATGAGGCTATGATTAAGATGGCTCGTAAGTATGGTATAGAAAAATACGGTCCGAACAGATATCACATTGTAACAGCAAAGATGGGCTTCCATGGAAGAACCTTCGGTGCGATGTCTGCAACCGGACAGCCGGGAAACGGATGTCAGGTTGGATTTGGACCGATGACCTATGGCTTCTCTTATGCGCCATACAATGATTTGGAAGCATTTAAGAATGCCTGCACAGAAAATACCATTGCTATAATGATTGAGCCTGTACAGGGCGAGGGTGGTGTTCATCCTGCTACAATGGAATTTATGAAGGGCCTTCGTGAGTTCTGTGATGAGAAGGGTATGCTCCTTTTGATAGATGAGGTTCAGACAGGCTGGGGTAGAACCGGCGCCGTTATGTCCTATATGAATTACGGAATCAAGCCTGATATCGTATCTATGGCCAAGGGCTTGGGTGGCGGAATGCCAATAGGTGCAATATGTGCAACAAGTGAGGTAGCAAAGGCATTCTCAGCCGGTTCACACGGAACAACCTTCGGCGGACATCCGGTTAGCTGTGCAGCAGCTTTGGCTGAGGTGGATGAAATTATTAGTAAGGATTTACCTGGTAATGCAAAGAAGATGGGTGACTATTTTGCTGCTAAGCTTGAAAAGCTTCCGCATGTAAAGGAGGTTAGACATCAGGGACTTCTTGTAGGTGTTGAATTCGATGATACTATTAGCGGAGTTGATGTAAAGCATGGTGCTTTGGATAGAAAGCTTCTTATCACTGCGATAGGAGCACACATAATCCGTATGGTGCCACCACTTATTGTTTCAGAAGAGGAATGTGATAAGGCATTTGAGATTTTGAATGAGACCGTGAAGGCTTTGTCATAGAT
>CAMALN010000165.1 GCA_945836565.1 uncultured Lachnospiraceae bacterium | reverse complement strand
AAACAGGTGGACTAAACAAGGAAATATCAGAATTTCGCCCATAAGGAATTCAGAAACAGGTGGACTAAACAAGGAAATATCAGAATTTCGCCCATATAAGCCACATCGAGTAGCAAGAAAAATTGGATATACCATCTTGTTGGACATAACGTTACGCCATCACATTGGCGTGCCTTGACGTCTTAACGGACGTTAAATATAATGAAAACATAGATAACGGTAATGGATAAATTGTAAAAAGATAGAGGATTAGCTAAGATTATGGAATTAATTCATATTGATGAAGGAAAAAAGTTTGATTGGGGAAAGACCTCAGAGGATTATGCGAGATTTAGAGATATATATCCGGAGGAATTCTATCAATATATATTGAAGCTTGGTCTATGCAGGGACGGACAAAGGATTCTTGATATTGGAACAGGTACAGGGGTGCTTCCAAGAAATATGTATAAGTATGGAGCAAGATGGGTAGGAACGGATATTGCTGATAATCAGATTATGCAGGCGAAGAGACTGACCGAAGAAGCAGGAATGGATATAGAGTTTTATACCTGTAGGGCAGAAGATGTGGATTTCCCGGAGGATACGTTTGATGTGATAACTGCGTGTCAGTGCATATGGTATCCGGATCATAAGGTGACAGCGCCAAGTTTTGCCAGGATGCTAAAGCCGGGTGGAAGGTTTCTGATACTTTATATGGGCTGGCTTCCGTATGATGATAAGCTCGCGGGAAAGAGTGAAGAAATAATACTTAAGTATAATCCAAAGTGGACCGGTTGTGGTGATACTGTTCATCCTGTCTGGGTTCCGGATGAATATCTGGAGTATTTTAAGCTTTTATCGCAGGAAGAATTCGAGTGTGAGGTTCCGTTTACAAGAGAAAGCTGGCATGGTCGCATGAGAGCATGCAGAGGTGTTGGTGCATCTATGTCACCGTAGGAGCTTAAGCTTTGGGACAAGGAGCATATGGATATGCTGAATACATTTGCGTCGGAGGAATTTAAGATCAAGCATTATGTATCCATAGCGCAGTTGCAGGTAATTAAATGAGGAAAGATTGTTATTCATAGGAGATAAAATCGTGTTATTAAGTATTTCGTTGATTCTTATAGTAGGTATGTCTATGGGATGGATATGCCGGAAATGTAAATTACCCAGCTTAATAGGTATGCTGGTGACAGGAATTGTGCTGGGACCATATGTATTGGATATGCTGGATGAGAGCATAATTTCCATATCACCTGAGCTAAGAAAGATTGCATTGATAATTATACTAACCAGGGCAGGGCTTGGTCTTGACCTCTCAGGTCTTAAGAAGATAGGAAGACCGGCGCTTTTGATGTGTTTTCTGCCGGCTACCTTTGAATTGATAGGTATGATAGCTTTGGCACCAAGGCTAATGGGTATGTCCCTGCTGGAGGCTGCAGTTATGGGGGCGGTTTTGGCCGCGGTTTCACCTGCTGTTGTGGTACCTCGTATGGTTAAGCTTATTGACGAGGGCTATGGAGTAAATGAAGGTATACCTCAGCTTATATTGGCAGGAGCTTCGGTAGATGATGTATATGTAATAGTATTATTTTCAACCTTTGTGGGAATGCTGCAGGGTGAAGGCGCATCAGTCATAAGCTTTGTCAACATTCCGGTCTCAATTGTCCTTGGCATCGCTATCGGCTTTTTGTTCGGAGCAGCTCTCGCTTTGTATTTTAAGAAGGTACATATAAGGGATACATCCAAGGTTTTAATTATATTAAGTATATCTCTGCTCCTTGTTGTGATCGAAGATAGCTTGAAGACACCTATAACCTTTTCTGCATTGATTGCGATTATGTTTATCGGGATAGGCTTCCGCGAGAAAAGAGAGGAAGTAGCCAAGAGGATATCTGCAAAATATGGTAAGCTGTGGGTGGCAGCAGAGGTGTTCCTCTTTGTACTGGTAGGTGCTACCGTAAACATAAATTATCTCGGCAAGGTTGGTGTGAAAGCGATTATAGTTATCATTGGAGCCTTGGTGTGCAGAATGCTTGGAGTATTCGTCTGCATGCTTGGAACAAGCATAAAAGGAAAGGAGAGACTTTTTGCTATGCTTGCCTATACTCCTAAGGCTACCGTACAGGCTGCTATCGGTGGAATTCCTCTGGCTCTTGGGTTAGCCTGCGGAGAGACGGTTCTGACCGTTGCGGTGCTTGCGATAGTCATCACAGCACCACTGGGTGCGTTTGCTATTGATTTGTCATATAAGAAGCTTCTGAAAAAAAATAATAAAAAATTTGAAGCAGTAGTATTTGATATGGATGGAGTGATTTTTGATTCTGAAAGAGGCGTTATGCTTTGCTGGGGAGAGCTCGCCGAAAAGTACGGAATCAAGGATATAGAGAAAAATGTTTTGGCTTGCACAGGTACTACGATGGCAAGAACAAGAGAGATAATGCTTGAGGCATACGGAGAGGACTTCCCATATGATGAGTATGCGAAGGAGGCATCACGTATGTTCCACGAGAGATACGACGGCGGCAGATTGCCTATGAAGCCGGGTGTAGTTGAGCTGCTGGAATACTTAAAAAAACAAGGTAAAAAGATAGCTCTTGCATCATCCACCAGAAGACAGACTGTTGTAAATGAGCTTTCGGATGCACATATAATAGATTACTTTGATGCGATAATCTGCGGAGATATGGTTGAACGAAGTAAGCCGGCACCGGATATATTCTTAAAGGCGTGTGAGGAGCTTGGGGTTGAACCGGAGTCAGCATACGCTATAGAGGATTCGTATAACGGAATTAGAGCAGCATATAACGGAGGCCTGATGCCTATTATGGTTCCAGACCTGCTTCCCGCAAATGATGAGATGTATGAGAAAGCAGTTTGCGTGAAAGAAAATCTCATAGAGGTTATCGACTATATGAACGCATAATATGTTGACACAACCATAATGTAGGATTATTGAATAGACAAAATATAAATATATAAGGTGATATTCTCCATAAAATAGCCTGACAATTAAAGATACGCTATTTTACGGAGAATTTTTGTTCTGCCGAATTTTACTTATTTTTTACAAAAGAATTATAATTACAAGATAGAAGAAAATGAAACACAGTTATATATTTTTATAAATGATTTCAAAGAAAAATGGGATACGGGAATAATACAATATAAAAGTGTTATTTGTATAATAATCTGCAGAGAAAGGAAATTGCAATATGAAACAAGAACCGAAGAAGAAAAATGATAAAAAGCCATATATGATGAATAGGGAATTATCTTGGCTAAAATTTAATGAAAGGGTATTGAATGAAGCCGGAAATCCTAGAGTACCATTGGCGGAGAGACTGACCTTTGCATCGATTTATCAGTCTAATTTGGATGAGTTTTACAGAGTTCGAGTTGGTACACTTATGGACCAGATGGAATCGTCGGAGGTTGTATATGAAAACAAGACCAATATGACCAGCGAAGAACAGGTTAAGGCCATACTAAAATCAACCAGAGAGTTAGACAGTAAGAAGGATAGAATCTACGAACAGCTGATGGGTGAATTGGAGCCCAAGGGGATACGATTGATAAATTTCAATAAGCTATCAGCAGAAGAAGGAAAATTATTAGAGACATATTTTGATCACGAGATAGCACCTTATCTTTCGGCTACTATTGTAAGTAAGCAGCAACCATTCCCATTTTTGAAAAATAAGGATATCTATGCTGTAGCTTTGTTAGTTACAAAGGGCAGAAAAACAAAGACGGCAATTATTCCATGTAGCAATAATGTATTTAGACGACTTATAGATATACCTACCAGAAGGGGTACATTTATGCTTTCTGAGGAATTGATTCTGCATTTTCTTCCGAAAATGTTTAAGAATTATGAGGTGCAGGAAAAATCACTGCTCCGAGTAACAAGAAATGCTGATATAGACACGGAAACGATATATGATGAGGATCTCGACTACAGAGAGGCGATGGAGAATCTGATTAAGCAGAGAAAAAGAATGAATCCTGTAAGAATGGAGCTTTCGCGACAATTAAATAAAAATTTTATAAGCGCATTATGTAAGGATATAAATATAAATAA
>CAMALN010000164.1 GCA_945836565.1 uncultured Lachnospiraceae bacterium | reverse complement strand
AGATGGAAGGCCATCTCAATAATCATTCCCATAAAACTCATTATAACAAGCACGATAAGTATACCGCCTATCATAACCAGGATACAGGCACCACCAATCAACTCTGACAAAAAGAGACTACCCACGATTACCGCAATAATCAAAACTACCAATACTGTATTAAAATACGACTTAAAAAGTCTTTTCCACATTTGTATATTCCTCCCCTTATTTAAGTCCCATAAATTCTATGGTATATTTGATAGCCTTATCCATAAGCAAAGGATCCCTAAACCTATGGTCGGCATTATCAATCTTTACAAGCTCTATGACATTGTCCTCACAAAAGCTTTCCGAATACTCACATGGCACCACTTCATCTGCGGTGCCATGAATAACGAGTATATCATCTGCCAAATCTATAAAATCAAGCTTACATACATCCTGCTTAGCAAGCTGATCGAGATAATGCTTTGTGATCTTTATCTTCCTGTCAAAACCAATCAGCACCTCCTTGCCCTTATCCAGCGCCTCCATATCACCAGCCTTCATGATGCTATGTACTAAAGTTTCATAGGCTCTCACAGCCGGACATCTTAAGACAAGCTTTTTGAAATCACCTGCATGCTCATGCACATATTTAAGAAACAGATATCCACTGAAGCTTATAGCAAAACCATATATCTCGTCGACGCCAAATTCATCTCTTATATACGAAATCGCAAGTTCGATGTAAGCTATACAATCCTCAAGCAAAAGCTTCTTTTTAACATCATTTCCATGGCATGGCAGATTAAAGGTCATAATTGCTACATCCTTATTCTTTGAAAGTACCCTCTCTGCAAATCTCTCAGTTGCTTTGTTGTCCATATGACCGCCAAAGCCATGTCCCGCAAGAATCACCTTATCAAATGCATATGCATCACTACCCATGCCCTGTCTTCTCACATCATTTGCATATAATTTGCAACGGATGCTGTGCCCTGATTCATTTATATCAAAATATTTTGTGTTCATATATATTTACCTCCTAAGCTTCCTCATCACCTGTCCGAAAATCTCCGTCACAAGCCCATCCTTAGCAAGAAGCAGGACACCCCCGTACACGCCAAAGAAGCACACAGCCGAAGCTGCAAGTGAAAGGAATACTCCAAGTCCGGCAAGCTTAACCCAGATGCACGCGGTTGCGGCTAATGCAGTTGCCAGGATAACCTTCAGCCAAGGTACGTCGCCAAACACATGCGTATCGACCCTTCTTATAGCATAAAGCTGATATAACATGACAAATATTTCTGCAACCAAGGTGCCGATTGCAGCTCCAAGAGCTCCGTACATAGGTATAAAAATCATGTTTAAAACAAGGTCGACAACAGCTCCGATAATCTCAGATAAAAGAACCTGCTTTTCCATGCCAAGAGGAACCATCATCTGAATACCGGTAACATTTGTGATGCCTATCAAAAGAAGAGTTGGCATAATAACCATCATCGGAAGGATTGCCCCCTCAAATGCATCTCCAGATAAAAACAGCACGCCCTCTCTTGCAAATATAATAAAATACGCAGAGAACGAAAACGCCATCAAGATAATGAAATGCATTGTTTTCTTCAGTATACGATAGAACTCATCCATCATATTTTTATCGACATAATAAGAGGCTCTTGGCAAAAGCACCGTACTCGCCGAGGTTACAATTCCCATCAGGATATTCTTAATCTTAACCGCTGCCGTATAGTAACCAACCTCCACGTCACCTTTCATAAAGCCAAGCATAACATTGTCAAGATTTGTATAAATGGTTGTAGCGATAGACATTGAGAAAAAGACCATAATCATCTTAAAATGCTGTCTAAGATTATAACCACCCAGCCATTTAAACGAGATATGCTTTCTCATATTTATAAAATTAAGCACATTTGAGGCAGATGCCGCAAAAATAGTGATACCACCATATAGCACGTAATCACTTTTTTCATGCACGAGAACAAACAATGCCACAAGTGCTATAAACTTAAATACAATAGAACGCACAGTAATATAGGTATATTCCTCAAGCGCCTTATAGAGCCATTCGCACCCTAAAGCATTTAGGATAATAGTCGCACTAATCACAAAAAACAAAGTTTTCTCTTCCTTAATACGCGGAACCACATTCACTGCAACAAGAAATACGCTATACACAACAACAATCATGGTAAAGCTTATCATCAAAAGCTCATGCACCAGTCTCGACAGCTTTTCCCTGTCATCCCTGACCTTCGCACACGCCTTGACACCGTACATAGGTATACCGAGGCTCACAAACATCGCAAAGTATGACACAACCGATGTGGCAAATCCAACCTTACCCGTTCCTTCCGGCAGAAGGATACGTGAAGCATATGGAAATGTAATCAACGGAAATATCAACGATGATATCGTAAGCAATGCATTCATAACCATATTCATTTTAACTGATTTTTGTTTCGTTGCCATAATAAATCCTTTTCAAAAACATGCTTGAAATAATATTGTTAATAATACCTTCCTACCAGCGTCACGACCGTAACAACAATCGCTACCACCTGATAGGCAATAACCGCCCAGCGGGTATAATCGAGTCTCTCAGGAAGCCTTCCGTGAGAATCCTCAAGACCAATACCTACACTAGGCAAAAGTAAAAATGGCAAAATCAGAAATGGTATAAAATATCTTCCCTGAACTCCCATTATCATATACAGGTCATAGATAACCTCACGGATATTATACTGAAGTCCATTATATTCCAAGCCATACACAAGATAAGAATATGTACAGTTGACCATCGACATAAGAACAAGCGTAACCATACCAAGAATCATGATTATAATTATGCAGATATCCCAAACTCTCATGCCGTCATTTGCAGCGGCCGGCGACAGCTCTGCAAAGCAGCTATCATTTCCGGCACCCTTCTTCCTCTTACTTCCTGTACATTTGCCCACCTTACATACAGCTATACCTATCATAAATACCCAGCTAATATACACAAACCACATAGGTACAGCACTGTCGCAAAAGCCAAAGCTTCCGATAATCGACTGGAGGAAGAATTTCCAATAATACTCAAACGTATGCGCAAATACAACAAGCGTACGACCAAGCTCAAGCATCATTCCGATAGCCAGATTTACAAAGAAATCATCCCTAACCAGATAGATTCCTAACGCTCCCATAAGCAAAGCCGCTATGATAAGCAACAATCTATACTTCTTTATAAATTCTCCATCTATGCAAAGCTTACCCAGCTTAAGGCAAACCTTATCTGCCGGAATAAGCAAAAGCATAAGCCCAAGCAGTACATACGGAGGCTTTATATATCCAATGATAAATATCATAGCAAGAGCTGCCAGTATGCGAAGCCATCCCACGCGCTCCGCCGTATACTTAAGATGGAGGGTATACGCCACCAGCAAAAAGCTCATGGCAAACAGCATACAGTCATAGCTAATCGCCGAAGCCTGCTGCAAAGTCATGGGGAGCGTCATGATAAGAAGCATAATATCCTTTTTAACCGGCATCAGCCTATATACCAAAAGACAAATTCCCACATAGAATAAAAGTGAGAAAATACGCCCAAGCATCATAATCCAATATGGTGACAGATGAAGCAATACAGCCAGCATCATACCAACAGTAGAAGGCAGATATTTTATAATAACAGGCGAAATATGCTTTGGCAGATAATCGCTTCTTCCATAATTAACCTTATCTGTCATAAATCCCCAAATAGTCTCAAACGAAGTACGCTCGTCCGGCTGAATCTTAAGCCCGGTATCACTAGAATGAAGATGAGGCTCCAAAAGATAAAACAACGAATCATTGCCGATGCCCGCCTGTACCATAAAGATATGATTCGGCTCATCCACCTCCTGAAACGGAGGAATCAGAAATGCAATCACAAGTGAGCCCAATATAATTAATGAAATATAAATTCTCTTTTGTAGACGCATATGTCTCTCCTCAGGTTCAAATTATATAAATTAAAACAAGATAAACATCTGAAAAGGTGTTTATCTAGTTCATAGCAAAAATCCATTTCACACATTATAATATTATATTTCTTTAATTTCCTACAAT
>CAMALN010000163.1 GCA_945836565.1 uncultured Lachnospiraceae bacterium | reverse complement strand
GAACAGGAGATGGCAGGAACAGAGAATACCTGTATGGAAGAAATCTGGCAGGAGTTTCCTTCTTATTCGCAGTATGAGGTGCGTTCTGCACTTGCAAAGTGTGGACTTACTACAAAGCATATAGAGAGCAAATGCAAGGTGCTGTCCGGTGGTGAGCAGGCGAAGGTGCGATTGTGTAAGCTTATCAACCGGGAGACTAACCTGCTTATACTTGATGAGCCGACAAACCATTTAGACGTGGATGCAAAGGATGAGCTAAAGAGAGCACTTAAGGCATATAAGGGCTCAGTGCTGCTCGTATGTCATGAGCCTGAATTCTACGAGGATATTGTAA
The DNA here is from genome assembly GCA_945836565.1 of uncultured Lachnospiraceae bacterium. Lineage (GTDB taxonomy): Bacteria > Bacillota > Clostridia > Lachnospirales > Lachnospiraceae > Coprococcus_C. Next base: position 3,765 of record CAMALN010000163.1, on the reverse strand, counting down.
ATAAGGTATGGAATCTGGAGGAGTTCAGTGCACTTACTATTTAAAATTAGGAGGAACGCTTATGAACGAAGTTCATACTAGGATGCGTTCCGACGACATGTCCTAGAGAGGGGCCCGGCGTAGCTGGGAAAGTTGGCTAGGACTTACATATTATTAGGAGGTTTTGTGATGGCAGCAGGATATATTTCTATACCAACAATTCTTAAGGTTGGTCCGGGTACTCTTAAGGGACTTGGAAGCTACCTTAAGGCAAGTGATATGGATAATGCAGTTATATATTTTGGAAATGGACTTATAGATATGTTTGGTTATCAGGTTATGGATTCACTTGCAAACGAACATATCAAGGTGCTCGAATATCGTGAGCTCGACAGTGTGGATATAGATGATATTATAGAGCTTGCTTTTTCGATAGATTCCAAAGCACAGGTAATAGTCGGAATAGGCGGAGGAAAGGTTATAGATGCAGCGAAATATTCTGCATATCTTAGAAAACTGCCGTTTATAAGTATTCCTACTTCTTCCTCAAGTGATGGTTTCTCAAGCGCAAGCGCATCACTTCTTGTAAACGGAAGACGAACCTCGGTGCCGGCGAAGATGGCATACGGAATAGTAGTCGATACAGATATTATAAAGAGTGCTCCGGAGAGATTCTTGTATTCCGGAATAGGCGATATGGTATCTAAGATTACTGCGATATATGACTGGGTGTACGAGTCAAAGCTTGGATACAGCACACTAGATGATTTCGCCGTAATGATAGCGAAAAAAGCAGTGAACAGCTTTGTAAGGACTCCGTTTACGGATATTCATGAGGAGCTGTTCTTAAAGGAGCTTCTGGATTCGCTTGCCATGAGTGGCATAGCAAACGAAATAGCGGGAGGCAGCGCTCCGACAAGCGGAAGTGAGCATCTTATATCACATGCACTTGATAAGATGTCAGATGCACCTCAGCTACACGGTATTCAGGTTGGTATAGCAACATATCTTATGGCATTAGTTCAGGATCACAGATACGTCAGAATCCACAAGATATTTAAGGACACAGGCTTCTTTGATTATGTCGAGACATTAAATCTTAACATCGAAGATTACGAGAAGGCCATAGACATGGCACCTTCGATAAAGCCGCATCGTCACACCTATCTCCACGAGGAACGCTACCGCGAGCTCGCCAAGAGACTGCTAAGGGAAGACGATACATTGAAGAAAATATTCCATGTAGAGAAAGGTCAGCAGATACAATAAAATACAAAACTGTATCGATAAAAAAAGACTAGGATTAAATAATTCTCAATTTATATATAACCAATAAACAGCTTGCATAGTGGCAATATAATTTGTGAAGGGACATATGCACCCACCGGTTCTTAGCGAACGCGTAGCGCGAGCTTAGAATCCGCTGTGAGGTGCATCTAAGCGCAAGCGGTCCCGGAACAAATTAATATTGCCACTATGCAAGCGTCATTTTATTATTGAAATTTTTTACAATTCATTTTATGATATTAAAAGCGAAATTTTTACTGTATCGGAGGATATGAAAATGAGAGACGAGACAAAATGTCTGCATGCCGGCTATACACCGGGAAATGGAGAGCCAAGAGTACTTCCTATAGTGCAGAGTACAACCTATGTATATGATTCTGCCGCAGAGGTAGCTGCGATATTTGATGACCCGACAAAGGGACTTTGCTATTCGAGATTTGGTAATCCGACAGTTATGGCAGTAGAGGAGAAGATTAATCAGCTTGAGGGCGGAATTGGAGCTATGTGTACTACTTCAGGTCAGGCAGCTACGCTTCTTTCTATACTTAATATATGTCAGGCGGGAGACAGCATCGTAAGTGTTCCACAGATATATGGCGGTACAATTAACTTGTTTTCATATACCTTTAAGAAGATGGGTATAGAGTGTATATACGTAGATGCGGCTTCAAGTGACGAGGAGATTAAGGCTGCATTTAAGCCAAACACCAAGCTTGTGTTTGGTGAGACAATTGCCAATCCGGCACTTACAGTATTTGATATCAGAAGATTTGCAGATATAGCACACAGCATGGGAGTTCCTCTTATCGTTGATAACACCTTTGCAACTCCGATTTTATGTAAGCCATTTGAATTTGGTGCAGATATCGTTATTCATTCTACAAGTAAATATATGGATGGACATGCTGTTCAGATTGGCGGTGTGATTGTAGATAGTGGTAATTTTGACTGGACAAACGGAAAGTTCCCTGAGCTTGTAGAGCCGGATGAATCATACCATGGCATAAGCTATACAAAGCAGTATGGAAAGGCTGCCTATATCATAAAGGCACGTATGCAGCTTATGAGGGACTTTGGAGTATATCCGGCAGCACATTCAGCATTCCTGCTTAATATGGGACTTGAGACCTTACCGGTTCGTATGAAGCAGTACTGTGAGAATGCTCTTACAGTAGCTAAGTTCCTTGAGGCTTCGCCATTTGTTGAAAAGGTTAATTATCCGGGACTTCCTTCGGACCCTAACTATGAGCTTTGCAGGAAGCAGTTAAAGGGTGCAAGCGGAGTTATCTCATTTATTATAAAGGGCGGAAGAACAGCAGCAGCCAAGTTTATGGATTCGTTAAAGCTTGCATCAAATGAGGTGCATGTAGCAGATATAAGAACCTGTGTACTGCATCCTGCGAGCGAGACTCACAGACAGCTTACAGATGAGCAGCTAGTAGCTGCCGGTATCGATGGTGGAATGGTCAGATTCTCAGTTGGTCTTGAGAATATTGATGACATTCTTGAGGATTTAGGAAATGCACTCAAGGCTTCAATGGAATAAGCAGAATGTAATAGAGATATTAAAGCTACCTATATTTTATATGGTAGCTTTTTTGGCGTTTCAGGAAATAGTATTTCATCTGTTCAGAATGGGATTTGATGGAGAAAATCTATTGCTTAAGCTTTTGCTGGCTTTCGTATATGGTGGAATGCTTGGTATGCTGTGTGAGCTCTTTCCGAGAAAAGGTGCATATGTGGCAAGCATAATTATCAGTTCGATATTTACCATATATTATATGGCACAGCTTGTGTATAGTGGTATATTTGCCACTTACCTTTCGATGAGTGGTACAATTCAGGTTGCAACGCAGGCATTGGATTTTACTGATGTAATAGCAAATGAATTCGCCAGGGAGTGGTGGAAGCTTATCGTTCAACTGTTACCTTTGGTTTGCTTCATAGTATGGGGCAGGAGGAAGATGAATTTTTCGGATAAGAAGATGAGCAGATACGTTGCATATGCAATTACTGAGGTATGCATTGCGCTGATAACATTTATGGTGATGTATGCCGGTAGTGATGCGCTATATTCCCCATACTATATATATAAGAATTACATCTCTGTAGATATGGCTACGGAAAAGCTGGGCGTGGTGCAGACACTTATATTAGATACCAAGGCCGGTGTGAAAAATGCCTTGGGATATTCTGATGATGTAAGCTTTTCAATCGAAACGGATTATGCTGAAACAGATGATAAAGAGGCTGTATCAGAAGATGAGCAGATAGAGCATTATGTGGCTTGTGCTTTTGAAAACGGATATAAGCTGGTATCACACGCTAAGGGAATAGATACCTCGCCAAATGTGATAGATATTGACCTTGCGGCATTGGCTGAGGTTGCTCCTAATCAAAATGTGAGACAGCTGCATGAATACATAGCCGGACTTACACCTACCAATAAGAATGAATATACCGGATTGTTCGAGGGATATAATGTAATTTTTATAGTTG
>CAMALN010000162.1 GCA_945836565.1 uncultured Lachnospiraceae bacterium | reverse complement strand
TAATCCGGCTGGGGTTGAACATTTATGATTAAATTTATTTACTAGCAATATATATATAGATTTGGTATAATGATTCTGTATACAAAAACAGGAGGGTAAATAAATGGATATGAAGATAAATCAGCTTCAGCAGCTTACTCAGGCTGAGGCTCCAAAGAATAATCAGACCACAAATGAAGAATTCAAATTTACCCTCATCAAAAACATAAATGATAACGAGCTACAGGATAAGCTTGGCTCTTTGATGAAGGAAATCGAGGAGCAGGGTGCTAAAATCGCCAAGCATATGGATATACGCGATATGAAGCTGTACCGCTCAAAGATAAAGGAATTCATGAACGAGGTTGCCTCCCGCTCACATGAGTTTTCACGCGAAAACTTTCTGGACAGGCGAGGTCGCCACAGGGTTTATGGTATAATACGTCAGGTGGATAAGAACCTTGACGAGCTTGCTGAGGAGCTTATCAAGGACGAGAAGGATAATCTGAAGATCTTGGGAAAAATAGACGATATACGGGGGTTACTGCTCGATATATCAACCTAGGAGGTGTGACTTATGGATTTTAAAGATATAGTTGGACACGAAGAGATAATTAAACATTTCAAAAGCAGTATCGAGCAAAACAAGGTTGCCCATGCTTACATCATAAACGGAGAGGCTGATAGCGGAAAGAAGATGCTTGCAAGAACATTTGCAGCTACACTTCAATGCGAAGGAAATGGTATATCGCCATGTAACGCCTGCAAATCCTGCAACAAGGTAGCAACCGGCAACCATCCCGATATTATCACTGTCACTCACGAAAAAGAGGGGCTTATATCTGTCGATGAAATCAGAACACAGCTCATCGATGATGTATATACTAAGCCATACGAAAGCAAGTACAAGATATACATTATACCCGATGCAGAGCTTTTGAATATACAGGCGCAGAATGCAATTCTTAAGACCATAGAGGAGCCACCTGCATATGCGGTTATCATGCTTTTGACCTCAAATATCAATAAACTTCTTGAAACTGTGCGCTCAAGGTGTATAATACTGAACACTAAGCCTATCAGAGAGCGCGATATGCTTACATACCTGAAGGGCATGGGATTAAATGAAGATAAGGCATATTTCTGTCTTGATTTTGCACAGGGTAATCTGGGTAAAGCCATAAAGCTTGCCAACAACGAAGAATATACACGCATCATAGATTCTGTAGTGTCTGTATTGAAGAAGATACACGAAATGGATGTAGATGACCTGTCTACTGCATTGAAGACGATTCAGGATTTTAAGCTTTCAATAAATGACTACCTTGACCTTATGATTATGTGGTACCGCGATGTACTCATGCTCAAGGTGACAGGCAATATTGATAAGCTTCTGTTCAAATCAGAATACACAACCATGAAAAAGCAGGCGGCACTTATGTCCTACGAGTGCATAGACCATAAGATAGACGCTATACAGGTAGCCGAGCAGAGACTTATGGCAAATGCAAATTTTGATATAACCATAGAGCTGTTGCTGCTTACCCTCAAGGAAAATTAGTATTCTAATATTTATATGTAAAATCAATACTTAATAATTAAGGAGAACATAGATGAAGGAAGTAATCGGAGTCCGCTTCAGAAAGGGCGGAAAGATATATTATTTCAGTCCACTCAATTACAAGGTGGATGTTGGAAGAAACGTTATAGTCGAGACCTCCCGCGGAGTAGAATTCGGTGAGGTTGTGCTTGGTGTACGTGAAATAGACGAGAAGGATGTTCCCGGCGGACAGATAAAGCCTATTATCCGTATAGCATCAGAGGCGGATGTAAAAACTAATCTTGCAAATCAGGAAAAGAATAAGAAGGCATTCAAGCTTGCTATCGAAAAAATCAAGAAACACAATCTCGAGATGAAGCTTATCAGTGCCGAGTATACCTTTGACGGAAATAAGGTCCTCTTCTACTTTACTGCAGACGGCAGAATTGATTTCCGTGAGCTAGTAAAGGACCTTGCTGCAGTATTCAAGACCAGAATAGAGCTAAGACAGGTTGGTGTAAGAGATGAGACTAAGCTTCTGGGCGGTATAGGCATGTGTGGGCGTGAGCTTTGCTGCCACAACCACCTGTCAGATTTTGTACCGGTTTCCATCAAGATGGCAAAGGAGCAGAATCTATCCTTGAACCCAACCAAGATATCCGGTGTCTGTGGTCGACTTATATGCTGTCTCAGCCACGAGCAGGCAACCTATGAGTACCTTAATGAGAAGCTTCCAAATGTCGGAGACATCGTTAAAACAGTCGACGGTAAAAAGGGCGAGGTTCACTCGGTAAATGTACTCCGTCAGAAGGTTAAGATAATCGTAACTCTTGATGACAATACCAAGGAAATCGAAGAATATAGGATAGAGGATTTGCGTTTCAAGCCTAAGAAGAGGAAAATCGATACAAGAGACGATAATGACGCTGAATTAAAGAAGCTTGAGGCATTGGAGCGTAAGGAAGGCAAGATGGAGACACTCGACTGATATGGCGGATATAAATGTCTATGATGAATATTTAAGAGAAGGCGAACGTGTAGACGATTTGCAGTGTAAGGGGTATCACATACTACAGCACCCGGGTATGTTCTGTTTTGGCATGGACGCTGTCCTGCTCGCAGACTTTGCTACAGGTTCTCCCAAATCAAAGGTTATCGACCTCGGAACAGGAACAGGTATCATTCCAATACTTATGTATGCTCGCAACAAGGGACAGCATTTTACCGGTCTGGAGATACAGGACAGGAGTGCCGATATGGCACATAGAAGTATAATGATGAATGGGCTCGAGGAACATATATCCATAATACAGGGTGATATCAAGGAGGCGCGTTTGAATTTCAAAGGCGGCTCTTTTGATGTTGTTACGTCAAATCCACCTTACATAACGCATAACCATGGACTTGAAAATCCGGATGAGCCCAAAAACATCGCAAGACATGAGATACTGGTTAATCTCTCAGAGCTTGTAGCCTCCGCTGCATATCTTCTAAGACAAGGCGGTACATTTGCCATGATACACAAGCCATTTCGATTAAATGAGATATTCAGCACTCTCACAGCAAATAAGCTTGAGCCAAAGCGCATGCGTCTGATACAGCCATATATCGACAAGGAGCCAACAATGGTTCTGGTTGAAGCAGTCAAGGGTGGCAGACCAATGCTTAAGATAGAACCGACGCTCGTGGTATATAACCGTGACGGAAGCTATACCGAAGAGGTCATACTAAGATATAACAAGCATTGACAATTCTAAATACAAATACACGAATACAAAATAATCTATAGGAAACAATCTAAATCCATAAGGAAGGCAAAGTATGTCAGGAACACTTTATCTTGTAGCTACTCCAATAGGAAATCTTGAGGATATGACATATCGTGCTGTGCGAATATTGTCAGAGGTTGACCTTATCGCCGCAGAGGACACAAGAAACAGCATTAAGCTACTCAATCACTTTGAGATTCATACTCCTATGACAAGCTATCATGAATTTAACAGGTACGATAAGGCACGTGAGCTGGTAGATAAGCTTATCTCCGGCGCCAATATCGCTTGCATAACCGACGCGGGAACACCGGGCATATCCGACCCGGGCGAAGAGCTTGTAAAGCAATGCTACGAGGCCGGTATCAGGGTTGTTCCTATTCCGGGTGCCTGTGCCGCTATCAACGGACTCATAGCCTCAGGCCTTCCTACAAGAAGATTTGCATTCGAGGCGTTTTTGCCATCAGATAAAAAAGAGAGAAAAAGCATACTCGAAGAGTTAAAATCAGAGACCAGGACGATGATTATCTATGAGGCTCCTCATAGACTATTAAAGACTTTGGCAGAACTTGCCGAGGTATTTGGCACTGACAGACCTATAACTATATGTCGTGAGCTCACAAAGAAGCACGAAACATTTTTTGCAACCACCTTCGAGGATGCTATAAGCTATTACACAGAAAACGATCCAAAGGGTGAATGCATAATAATCGTGAAGGGTCTGTCTCATCAACAAATCGCCGAGCAGGCTGCTTTAAGATGGGAAAGCATGTCTATTATGGAACATTTGCAAATGTATATTGATCAGGGAATGGACAAAAAAAGTGCCACCAAACAGGTAGCACTTGATAGAAATATTCCTAAACGTGA
>CAMALN010000161.1 GCA_945836565.1 uncultured Lachnospiraceae bacterium | reverse complement strand
AACCGGATAATAATTCTGATGAAAAAAAAATAATAGAAGTAACAGATATAACAGATAGCAATATCAACAAGCCTGTAATAGCTGTCGCGAAGGATGAAGCATTTTGCTTCTATTATGAAGAAAACCTACGGATATTGCGGGAAATGGGCGCAAGCCTTACATTTTTTTCACCTATTCACGATGATAAGCTTCCGGCTGAGGCAGATGCCATAATAATAGGTGGTGGATATCCGGAGCTTTGGGCGAAGGAGCTAAGCGCAAATGAATCCATGAAGCAGTCTATATACGATGCGATAAAAAATGGGATGCCTACCATTGCTGAGTGTGGCGGGTTTATGTATCTACATGATAAGCTTAGGACTGTGGATGATATAGAATATGATATGGTAGGGGTAGTGAATGGTACGGTACACTACACCGGCAAGCTGGTGAGATTCGGATATGTGTCCATATATGAGGAGGCGCAAGACCGGGAGAAAAGCTTCCTGGTATCAGGTAAATCGATAAAGGGTCATGAGTTTCATTACTTCGACAGCACAGACAATGGAGCGGATTGCATTATGAAGAAGCCTGCATCGAAGCTTTCATGGTCAGGTATACATGTGGATGACACAAGCTGGCTCGGCTTTCCGCATTTGTATCTACTGTCGTGTCCTGATTTTGCCGGACGCTTCATAGATAAAGCAATTAAGTATAAATATGATAATATGGAGAAGAGTAATGGAGAACTCATATAGATTTTTTGAAAATCGTGATTGTAAATATTTTCCCTGCCATAGGCTGGATGGTGATTTTAATTGTCTGTTTTGTTATTGCCCCATGTATAACCTTAATTGTCCGGGAAACCCGGAATACATCGAGGCAAACGGCAGGAGAATTAAGGCATGTACCAATTGCACATTTCCGCATCAGCCTGAGAATTATGATAAGATAATGAAGGTCCTTGCAGCACAGAATTCAGGTACAGGTGATTCGAAAAAAGCAAATGAAACTATGTAAGTCGTCATATGCATCAGCTATGACTTATTATGAAGGAGTAAGATAGTGACAGAAGATGATATATTAAGGGCACAGCTTAAGGATATGGCTGAGCGTGCATACAGACAGAATATATATGTGTATTCGGCATTCCTGAATCCGGCTGAGCTGGCGATTTTAGATGATATGAGGCAGGATATCGCTCATGTGGATTACGAGACCTATGGTGGTATGCCGTCAGCCGAAAGACAGATGGTTGGCTTCGGTTCGGAGCGTATGCTTGGGTATAAGGGTAAGTGGCCTATTGCACTTATCTGTATAGAGCCTTTGCTTGAAAAATTTGCCGAGGAGATAAATCATAGAGATATACTCGGTTCTGTAATGAATCTTGGCATAAAACGCTCTGTGCTTGGCGATATTATGGTTAAGGAGAAGAAAGCATATATTGCATGCCAAGACAGTATGGCATCCTATATCATGGAAAACTTAACCAGAGTAAGACATACAAATGTAAGATGCAGAGTAATTGAGGATGGTGAAGCCATGCAGGAGCTTGCACCAACTTTAGAGGATATAGAGTGCATAGTGGCATCGCCGAGATTTGATGCTGTTATCGCAGCACTTACGAAGAATTCAAGGACTGCCGTTTCGGATATGTTCAAGGCAGGAAAGGTAACCCTGAACGGCAGGGTATGTGAGAAAACGAGCCTTAATCTCAAGCCACAGGATACATTTTCGGTGCGTGGCTACGGCAAATATATATACGTAGGTGAGGAAAGAGAAACCAGAAAAGGCAGGCTATATGTGAAATTAAAAGCATACAAATGACATAAAGTGCAGGACAAATTGCATAATTGGTGTTATAATGCTCAAATGTACATTTATTTAGTAAGGAAATTTTGTTATGGCAGCAGAAAAGAAAAAAGATAGCTTCATATTTCAGGCAGCGATATTGGCTGCGGCCGGACTTCTATCCAGAGTTATCGGTCTTTTATATGCTGTACCTTTATATAGAATAATAGGCGAGGAAGGAAACGGATATTACGGAACGGCGTATGATATCTATTTTATGATTCTGCTCATATCAACCTACAGTATACCTACAGCGGTTTCTAAGGTTATATCGCAGAGGCTTGCACTCGAGGAGTATAAGAATGCAAGGAAGCTTTTTATATGCTCGCTTATCTATGTAGTGGTTGTCGGTGGATTTACGGCGGTGCTCACCTTTGTCTTTGCACCGGTATTGGTTATTGAGCAGTCGGTATTAAGTCTTAGGGTAATGGCCCCTACTATATTCTTCTCAGGCTTACTCAGCGTGTTCCGCGGCTATATGCAGGCGCACAATACAATGGTGCCAACGGCTATATCGCAGATTATCGAGCAGATAATGAATGCAGTTGTCAGTGTGGCAGCAGCATATATATTTACCATACCCTACAGAGAGGCTATGCACGAATATCTGCCTGAAGCGACAATAGGTGCATCTAAAGGTGCTGCGGGAAGTGCGCTCGGAACAGGTGCAGGAGTGCTAGCAGGTCTTATCTTCATTTTGATTAATTATTTCGGGAAGAGTAAGGATTTTAAGGCAAAGGTTATCGCTGATAAAAGTACAAATGAGGAGTCATACAGGGATTTGTTCAAGGTCATATTTATGATGGTAACACCGGTTATTATGGCTACATTTATATACAATGTCAGCACAACCATTGATATGAAGATATTCTGGTGGATGGTTGACATCAAGGGCATGGATACGAGCATCGCGTCCAGAACCTATGGCATATATTCGAGACAGTTCTTAGTGTTAATCAATCTTCCGATAGCTATCTCGTCAGCTGTTTCGTCAGCACTCATACCGGGAATATCCGGTGCTTACAGCAGAAATGATATAGAGGGCGTTAAGGGCAGACTCAATCAGGCGATAAGGACAACAATGTTCGTGGTTATCCCTGCGGCTATTGGCATGGCATTCTTGTCAAATCCAATCATGCAGCTTTTGTTCTCGGGAACAGATAGGAGGGCAGGGATTGCACTTGCAGGAGGATGTATATCGGTTGTATTCTATGCACTTTCTACCATAACAAATGGTGTGCTTCAGGGTATGGGCAGAGTTGAGGCTCCGGTCAAGAACGCAGCCATAACTCTTGTTATTCATATATTGTTTGTGTTAGGTATGATGTATTTTACAGATGGAACCTTGGCAGTTCTCGTTGCCGGCTCGGTAGTGTACTCGTTCTTTATGTGTGTACTAAATGGAATCTCTATCAGGAGGTTCCTAGGCTATAGGATGGAGTACAAGCACTGCTTTATCTTGCCGGCCATCGCGGCATTCGTTATGGGAATTGTGGCATATGCAGTATATGTATGTTGCTTCAGGCTCATCTCGTCAAATATTATTTCACTTGTGGTAGCTATAGTTATAGCAATTATGATATATGCGATAATAATGCTCAAGACCGGTGCGTGTTCGGAGGAGGACCTTGTTAGTCTTCCTATGGGAGCAAGGTTGGCCCGGGTTGCAAAGGCAATACATTTGATAAGTAAAAAATAAATAAAAAACACCATATATATGCAATGATTATATGGAAAAATTGAGCTAAAAGTCAAAATATTAAAACTTTTGGCTCTTTTTTTGTGCAATTTGACGAAATCAATACATCATATCTACCATAAAAAAGCTCTAATTACCATATAACAAGATGTTTTGCTATGCTATATTTACGTCAGGTTGCACAGACAGGAGCAAAAAAATAGGAGGTATGATATGAAAATTACTAAAATTAAGCTCATTATTGCGGCAATTGCTTCAGTTTTGGTAGTTGGTGGCGGAATAGTTACATTTAACGTCATCAACAGTGATAAGAACGAAAAGAAAAATGAAGCAGACGATAAGCAGCAAACACAGATTACTTCAGAAACAGATATATCTGGAGATGAAGCAACAGTGACGGAGGATGAAAAGGGTACCGGGGAGGTAGCGACGGCAGCAGATGCTACAGAGGAAGAGGAGGATACTGAAGCAGAAGCAGTAGAAGAAATAGTAGCTATAAATCCTGTAACAAGACCTTCGGCAGGCAACAGACCTTCATCAAATAATAATTCAAGCAATAGACCGGTAATCGAGGGAAATAAACCAACACCGATTGTGCCGGAGGATAAGCCAACCACAGGGGCAACCACAGAGGCA
>CAMALN010000160.1 GCA_945836565.1 uncultured Lachnospiraceae bacterium | reverse complement strand
TGCCATATCATCTGATTTTATTTGCTCATTAACAAAGGCTGCAGTAGTAAAATCTTCCGATTTCTTATTCCTGCTCATGCTTGAATTTAATATCGGTATGGCCAATACCAATATAAGCACCGAAGCTGCTATAAAGCCTATCCATTTCTTATTAAAGCTTCTCTTTTTCTTTGCCTCATCAAAGCTTACGACATTGTCAGTACTCTTTATATGGTCACATATTCTGTCATAATCCTTTCTGGACATATACTTTTCAAAATCATATTGAAGCTTTCCGACAGGCTTTATCTTCTCAGTGGTTTCTTCTGATTCAGCCTCCTTTTTCAGCTTCTCAAGCTCCTGCTTATATCCGGCCTGTATCCTATCCCACATATCAGGAACAGCCGAATCAGAGACATCTATGTATGCATCTTTTATTGAATTTTCAAGATTATTTTCTTCTTTATTCATAATCGACCAGATACCTCCTTAATTTTTTGATAGCCTGATTATATACCCAGGTGACTGTACCCATTGGTTGTCCCAGTATAGTGGCAATCTCCTTGAATTTGAAATCACCCAAAAGCTTCAAATCCACAATCTCTTTTTCCTTCGGTGATAATGTATCCATGGCATTTTTCATATCCTCTGAGGCTATGACTTTATCCTCAAGCTGCCTGTCTTCAGGATTTGCCGCAGCTTTTTCAACTATATTGAGCGGTTCATCCGAATCCTCAGCATCAGAATAACCGGTTATCTCCCTGTTATTCTTCCTCATAAAATCCAAAGCCATATTTCTTGCTATAGTCACAAGCCACGCCTTGTGCGGACTTCCCTTCTTGAACTGTCCCGCTACTCTGACAAGCTTTATAAAAAACTCCGATGTCACATCCTCCGCATCCTCATGTTGTCTGACTAGATTGAGTACAACACTATATATAAGCCTTACATAAGCCTCATATATCGCCCTCAATCCATCTGTGTCACCCTTCAGTAAGCCATCTATGGCAGACTGAAACTCTTCATCTGTCATGACTACCTCTCTTTCTTAGTGTCTACCACTACCTAATATACGTTTCATCCGCAAAATTTTATGGAACTAAATTTATTTTTTATTATTTAGATAGAATATCGCAAGCTGCGTCCTGTCTCTAAGCTGTAATTTTTCCAAGATAACACTTATGTAATTCCTTACTGTTCCCTCACTTAAGAATAATCTGGTGGCTATCTCCCTGTTGCTGTAACCACCGGCTACCTCAGCCATAATCTCTTCTTCCTTCCCGGATATACCATATCCGGCAAGGTCAATACCCGGCTTAACATTCAGTAGCTCCGGTAACCTCTCCATAATACCGCTTCCGTATACATTCTGTCCACTATATACTGAACAAATTGCAGGTACTATGCTCTCAAAATCCTGTTTTAATATGTACCCCTTCGCACCTATTGTGAGTGCCTTCACGATATATTCATCATCCATAAAGGTCGTAAGATACAGTATCCTTGCATCCTTGTGTCTGTTTAATATTTCCTCTCCGGCAACCAATCCGCTCATGCCACTCATACGAATGTCCATAAGCAGTACATCCGGCTTATGCTTTTCGTATAATTCTATAGCCTCTGTACCATCGGTACCTATATCTACTACCTCTATCCTTCCGTCAGCCTCCAATATCGTCTTAAGCGATATGGAAACCAGCTTATCATCATCCACCACCAGAACTCTCATACCTACTCCCCTTATCCTTGCTTAGGCAGAGTTACAAATACTCTGTAGCCCTTCCCCTTTGTAATACTTATATTACCATTAAGTGCCTGTACCCTGTCATACATATTTCGGATACCTATACCATTTGCACCTTCCGCATCTACCTCTGTCACCTTGCCATCAATATTGTCATATATGTTTCCATCCATATAATCCTGTACCACCAGCTGATACATCGCAGGATGCTCACGCAGTATAATGTCCACATATGTATTGTCACTGTATTTTATAATATTGGATACAGCCTCCTTAACTATTCCTATTACCGCATATTTATAATCTCTCACCATATCCTCAGTCACATCATATTCAAGATTCACTATATATTTCTCTTCTAATGGTGCAACGATTTCTTCTATGCTGTGCTTCAAATCTATTGATTCATCATGCAAATCGTGGACACTGCTTCTGATATTATTCATTGCTTCATCAAGATTTTCCCGTACCGCACCCAATTGCTCACCGACCGGCTCGTTCTTATACACCGTCATAAGAGCACCAAGCTGCAGGATAGACCTCGTAAGCATATGTCCTACATTATCATGTATTTCCCTTGCGATTCTGTTTCGCTCCTTGAGTGTTGCTACATATACCTCCTGGTCCTGCTTTTGCATCAGTTCTCTATTCTTATCCTTTAGCAAAAGCTCTCTCTCCTCGCTGTCATCTCTGATGCTTTTGACCTTTATATCAAGCTCATCCTCATGCCTTGTCTTCTGCGCCATATATATCGCGAGAAACATCACCAATATGCTGTACACCAGCCCGTTTCCACCTTCGTCAAGCATTCCCATACTACCTAAGAATACCGAAAATGCGGTTCCTATATACATCTGATTATACCAGAACATATATACAATTGTAGATAAAAACGCAAACTGTACCGGAAGAAAAAAGGCTATCGCAAGCTCTGTAATCAGGCATACATACACAATTTTCTTACCAGAAAAATATGTCCACACACACACAAGGCTAAGCGTGACAAGAAGGGCTGTAATCATCCCCGATGACACGCCCTTCCTACACGCTATAAGCGAACACATTATTATCAATATTATCTCATCCAGAAAGCTTTTCAATATCTATCACCCAAGGTATGTTAACACTTATCCATTCAACTAATACATACAATATATATCACTGACAGTTTTGTCAACATTTGGGCTACGCAGATTTCGCAAGTCTTCTTCTCTTAGACATTACAAGTGCAATACCGAAGAAGGCTGCTGCAAACAAAAGCTCTATGCCAAAGTACATGATTATCTCGCCTGTAGCTTTTCCCCCGAATATACCTTCATTTGCCATTACGTACCAGTAAGTAGGAAGCAGCTTTGCAATATTCCCAAGCGTCTTTCCAAAGAACTGAAGCGGTACAAATACTCCACCTAAAAACGCCATTGCAAGTCCTATTACATTGCTCATCATATTGAAGGCATTGCTTGAAATACTTACATTTCCTGCTATACAGCAAAGTGCAGCACTAACTATTGTAAATATCAATGCATTTAACGTACCCAAAAGCTCTTTCCTGCCGAATACACCATTATTTACTATGACACATGCAACCGACACAAAAACCCATGCTATAAGACTTAATGCCAATGCTCCTGCAAAAAGCTCTAGCATTCTTCGCCTTGGCGGCATCGATGACACCTCCAGTCTATCCTTCGCTTCCTTGCGATTGAAGGCCATAAATATCGGTCCCATAACCGTCAATATAACCATAACTATTACGAAGCACTCAAACTGAAAGTAATAGAAGATACCGTTTCCATATTTGTTTGCCTCCTTGCCGGAAAGCCTTACAAGCTCGCTGCCATCAAGTGCTTCCATAGTAAGCTCATACGCCTCATCATCACTGTAGCCTGCCTGCTTTGCAGCCGCATAGGTACTCTGATAGCTCTCAATCTGGCCGTCAATATATGCACCTACATTTGTGTCCTGTCTCTTGATATTTGAAAGCTTACCGGTTTTTGAAAATCCTTTTTCGATATATAAAACATAGCTGATATCTCTGTAAAACAGACGATCCTGAAGCATCTCCTTATCGTCCTCATAATCCGTTATTATATTGTGTATCTGTCCCATGTATTCAATAAGTCTTGCGGACTCAGAAGAATTATCTCTGTCAAATACAGCTATATCACAGGAAGAAAGCTGATATTCTTTTTCGCTTCCATCTCCAACCTGCGAATACATGACTCCTACAAAAAGGAATATCGCCAGATATATAATGCTGCTTTTGATGTGCTTAGCAGCTATCTTAAAAAATGTCTTAAACACAGGCATAGTCCTTCCTCCTTCCTACAAATGTTCCGATAACAATGCACACAACTGCTATAACCATAAGTGAAATAAGATTACGATATAATCTGTCATTTGTCTCAAAGGTATTTATCGCATAGAACGAGTCGCATACCAATGCAACAGGATTAATCTTATTTATTATAGGGCAGCTTTTTTCAACAATAATTCTCATATTATTCAACATCAAACCACTTAAAAAG
>CAMALN010000159.1 GCA_945836565.1 uncultured Lachnospiraceae bacterium | reverse complement strand
AGGGCTCCGGTGAGTGCGGTAAAGGACATGATGAAAACACTTGTACCGACTGCGGTTTTTAACTCATATCCCATCGCACTTGTCAGGATAAGAAGCATCATCATACCACCTCCGGCGCCTATAAAGCCACAGATAAAGCCGATAATCATACCGAATATGACAGATTGAATAAGCCTTTTTGATTTGCTTACTGCATCCATATCTGATTTGGTTGTCATTACAGGTTTTACTATGAATTTTATTCCGAGCATAAATGTCATTACCACTGAAAATGAGCCCATGGTTGTGTTGGGAAGCAAACTGGCCACCCAGCTTCCAACTATCGTAAATATCAATACAAATGCCATCATTATGGCACCATTTCTGATATCCAGATTTTTATTCTTGCCATAGGTATATGCGCTTACTGCGCTGGCAAGCACATCACTTGCGAGTGCAATTCCGATGGCAGTATATGCAGGTATATTTAGAAAGGTAATAAGCATAGGGCTTATGACGGCTGCGGCACTAAGACCTGCAAAGCCTGTTCCGAGACCTGCACCTATACCTGATATAAAGCATACTATAAATTTTGTAAACATTATTATAACTTCCTTTTCCTGAATGTAATGAGCCAATGGGGACAGTAAAAGAGCCACTTTTCCTGTCCCCATTGGCTTAGTTGTAGTATTCGTCGAGACTTATGCCGTTAATTCCAAGCGGTATCTTGTGGTCGAGACCTATGAATTTCTCGCCGTTGTTCCATAGAACACTCTTTACAAAATTGTACTTTTCTTCATCCCAGGTGGTGAAGTCATCCAGAACCATTCCACCGGTATCACCGGAATTTGCATTGAAGCACCAGAAGGTGTGGTTAAGCTTGTTCTCCGAGATGAGCTGTCTCATATATGTCATCCATTTAAGGTTAGGGTCCCTCATGAAGCCTCCCCATTCGCCTATGAGAAGAGGTGCAATATTCTCCTCCTTTATATAGAACCAGTTGTCGTGCCAGCAGTCCTCCATCAGGCTGTCGAAGGTATAATCACCCTCGAACCATGGCTGCTCGTATACGGTAGGACCGTAGTCGTGAGGTGAGTATATAAGCTTGTCCTGATATTCACCAAGGTCGATTGGGTTATCCTTTACACCACGGAGGTTTCCGCCCCACCAGTTAAAGTAATAATCTTTATCATCGGTTGAAGAGAAGTCGCCATTGGACTTAAGGTCCATAGGGTAAATCTCGATACCCTCCACGAGTACGAGAACATTTGGATTCTTTGAAAGCACTGCCGCGGCAGCCTGCTCTGCAGCATACTTCCAGTTATTTGCATCCTTGGAGTCATCCCATTTGGCTGCTCCGTCAGCCTCGTATGGCTTGCCGTGAGGCTCGTTCTTCAAATCATAAGCTATAATGGTGTCATCGTTTTTGTAACGCTCCGACATCCAGGATAGGGCAAAGAGATAATCCTCTGTGGATATCTTGTCGCTATACCATAGATTCACCATATGTCCGCTTGCGTTTGTCTCCGCACAGTGGATGTCGATTATAAGCTTAAGCCCGTTTGCACGGCACTGACCTATGACATACTCAAATATCTGAAGGCTGTCCATATCAACCAGATAATCGTTGGTTGCGTGGTTGAAGTTTGCTTCCGGATATTCTCCCCTTGACCATTGAAGTATAAGCTCAGCAGAAAATGGAACACGGATTACATTGAAACCGTGATTTGCAATTTCCTGTATAGACTGATTCAAATCTGATGCCCACAGACCATCAAAGGTATTGGTACCGGTGTTGTAGCCGAACCAGTTGATGCCTGTAAGCCATACCTCATTTCCGTTTGCATCCAATATTTTACTGCCATCTGTATGTAACCAGTCATCAGTCGTTGGCTCGGGTACGTCCATAGCGCCGTAGTCAACATCGCGTTCCACGGTAATACGTTCAGCATCGGAATCAGAAGGCTGGTTAGCCTCGGATGTATTTCCTGTTGCGTTATCGTTGACAGAGTCATCGTTGGAGGCTGTGGTCTTCAAGTTCTGGTTATCACCGGAATTATTGCCTTCGGATACATCATCTCCCTGCGAAATATTAGCTTCTTTATTCTTAGTTTTTTGAATTTTCATGCCAACAAGCAGTCCTCCCAGGAAGCTTATTATCACTAATTGTATAACAATTATTATCTTGATATTTTTCTGCATTAGAAATTACCACCGTTCCATCCCCAGTTAGAAATTGCATTATATTTTATATAGATGTGGTCTGGCGCTATCCCAAGGACGTTGCTGTATATCTCGCAGATTTTTCCTGACAGGGCATCAAAGGCTGACGGATTCTCACCACCATATACACTGACCTCTACGAAGGCTATAGGCATAGAATTGTCACCTCTGAAATACATCGAAACCTCATCCTCAAATGCAAGCATAAGCCACTGCTCACTCTTGCCCGGTATAAGTCTTATGGCTTCTCCAAGCGCAGACTTAATCTCGGTCTCCTGCTCCTTAGTTATTTTTGTACTGATTTTTGAATTGATAAATGGCATAATGGTTCCTCCTTATATTTTTAATAATAGTCTTTATTAAGTCCCAATTAACTCTTCATAATAATATAGCATTATAATGACATTAAAACAATGAGATAAAAGTGAAAACTATCGAGACAAAGCAAATTCTTTTTGATATAATTGGCGTATGTATAGAAAGGGTGACTGAGAATTATGGATATTGAAAAGAATTTATTTCTGGCAAAAAAATACATGGTAGAAAATATCTGCAATGCAGCAAACATTGAAGGCATAGCTATGACATTTCCGGAAACCCAAACTATCTGTGATGGTATGAGTGTAGCAGGAAAAAGCATAGATGATATAAATTGTATATGTGATTTGAAAAAGGCATATCAGTGGATATTTGCAAATATAGAAAATGATATAGATATCTCATGTATCAAAAAAATCAATATGATATTAGGTAAGTATACTATAATAAATAGCGGACAGATTCGTACGGCTTATGATGATAAGATAAGAGTAATGATAAATGAAGGCAATTACTACTATCCCCCGGTTCCTAAGGAAGAGAAGCTGTTGAATCAGGATATAATGCAAATAATGCAGACAGAAGGAGTCGACAAATATTTTGAACTGTTTTGCTATATTGTAAAAAGTCAGCTTTTTTCAGATGGAAATAAGAGAACTGCGACATTAGTAACCAACATGGCGATGA
The DNA here is from genome assembly GCA_945836565.1 of uncultured Lachnospiraceae bacterium. Classification (GTDB taxonomy): domain Bacteria; phylum Bacillota; class Clostridia; order Lachnospirales; family Lachnospiraceae; genus Coprococcus_C. Next base: position 1,065 of record CAMALN010000159.1, on the reverse strand, counting down.
TAAAGGATGGTCAAGGCTTATTCTCTATACCAATGACTGAAAAACTGGAATTCTATCAAAAACTGGTCGGATATTACGAAAGTGATGATAACAAACAGGACCTAAAGGATTTTTTAAAGAACAAATGTATATCATTCAATGATTAATAAAAATAATTTGCACTTGCGTTTTTGCGGGCAAAAGTGCATAATTAACAGTGGCGTGATGCGCCAATTATGATTATTACATTTGAACGGAGGATGTTTTGATGAGCAACTGGAACAATCTGGATACACTTGTGTCATATAAGGCACTCGCAGCAGCGAAGAAGCAGGTTAAGCTTACTGAAGCTATGGCAGGAGAAAACGGTGCAGCCCGTGTAAAGTCTTACAGCGCACCTATGGCAGCAGGTCTTGCATATAACTATGCTGCTAAGGAGGTAGACGATGAGATATTGGCAGGGCTTGCAGAGCTTGCTAAGGAGGCAGAGCTTGTAGAGAAGTATAAGGAGCTTTACAATGGTGCTGTTATCAATACAGGAGAGAAGCGTCTTGTTCTTCATCAGATGACAAGAGGGCAGTTGGGAGATACAGTTACTGCAGACGGCGTTGATAAGAGAGCCTTCTATGTAGAGCAGCAGGATAGAATCGCAGAGTTTGCAAATAAGGTACACAATGGCGAGATTACTAATGCTGCCGGCGATAAGTTCACAACAGTTGTACAGATTGGTATCGGTGGTAGTGACCTTGGCCCTAGAGCTATGTATCTTGCACTTGAGAACTGGGCAAAGAAGAATGGTTGCTTCAAGATGGACGCTAAGTTCATAAGCAACGTTGATCCTGATGATGCGGCAGCAGTGCTTGCTTCTGTTGATGTTGCACATTCTATCTTTATCCTTGTATCAAAGTCAGGTACTACCTTAGAGACTCTTACAAATGAGTCATTTGTAAAGGATGCTCTTGCTAAGGCAGGACTCGACGCATCAAAGCATATGATTGCTGTTACAAGTGAGACATCTCCACTTGCAAAGAGCAGTGATTATCTGGCAGCCTTCTTCATGGATGATTATATAGGAGGACGTTTCTC
>CAMALN010000158.1 GCA_945836565.1 uncultured Lachnospiraceae bacterium | reverse complement strand
TATCATCTATGTTATATTCATTTATACAGCCCAAATCGGCATACAGCTTGTAGTACTCTATCTTATCACCAAATCTCTCAAGCATAACCTGCCATGCTTCATCCGTTTCGCAACCCTTATTATGCTTCAATATATAATCAGAAAAAATTACCTTATATTCTGTTTCCAGTTCAGTATCGTGGAATAATCTATACAGGCACAGATATGATTTCTTCTTCCTTCTGTCACGGCAGTACTCATCCGGATTCTTCAGAACATCCTCCTCACCGCATAAAACCAAAGCAGTGTAGCCCTCCTCATCCGGCTCGGTTAATATCGATAAAAGTCTCACATCCCAATTAGTATACCATTCTTTTTTTCCGCCATACTTTTCAACAAGCAGATATTCCGCCTCCATAACACACGGAACCATAGCCATAAGTGCGGAATAATCATCCTCTACATCACTTCCTATACAGATATGCTCCAATGAATTACATTCATCAAACACACCCTTTCCAAACCTTACTGCTTCATTTGCGATATAGACCTTTCGAAGATTCCTACACTGAGCCATACACCAGCTTTCTAGATTTTTCACTGTGGCAGGGATACTTATCTCAATCAGAGCTTCCTTCCTCAGTATAGCCTTCTTATCTATCTTGGTAACGCTCATTCCTTCTATCTTCTCAGGAAGCTTAAGCAATGAGCCCGTTTTGCTAACTCCCGTTATAACAGCTTCAACAATGACATCCGAGCCGACGATATCCTTCTCCTTGTCATATATGAATACGTTATCCGCTATCTGTATGTTATTTCCACCTTTATCCATAATGCACACTCTCTAAAACATTATAAAAACTAAAGCTTGGTTATATCCGTTCCAACACTGCCTAAATCAAGCTTACTTATATTACTCTTCATTTCCTGCTGTCTCTCACTAATCATGAGAAGCTGATTATATCTGTGATAATCTTCGGAGCCAAACATACTTATAAATCTTGAACTGTACTTGCTCACAGTGAGCTCGGTTACAAGTATCAGCATCTCATTTCCATCCTCAAATGCCTTTGACGTAAAATCAAAAAGATTATGAAGCATCTTTGAGACAGTAGCTACCTCCTGCTTCATGGCATCTACCTCCGCATCAAATCTGCTCTTTATATATTTGAATACAACCTCTGTAGTATTAGACGAACCCGAAATATCAGGTAATCCCGATACACCTCCGCTTACTATCTCCTTATAACGTTCTTCAAGGAATCTCTTAACCCTCTTATGCATGAGCTTTTCTGTTTTGGAAAGAGAATTTGCCCTCTCCTTATTCTCTATTATCTTGTCTCTTGCTTCTGCCTGAGCCTTGAGCATACCAATCATTGCCTCATAATCATTTTCCTGCTTGCATACCTTAAGCGGAGTCATAAGCTCGGTCAGATAATCCGATTGCAATATCACATCCTTAAGCTCAGCCTGAACCTTATCTAAAAGCATGCCAAGAAGAGATAATCTCTCATCAAAGCCTGCCTGCTTAGCCCTTGTCAAAGCGAGCTCAGTAATATTTCCCGACAAAATTTCATCAGCCTTATAATCATTCTTATATTTATTATAAAGGTCATAATATGCCGCAAATTCTCTGACTATATTATCACTTCTTATATACTGTCCTATGAGACTTTCATCAACCGCAAGGCCGTCTTCCTCATACATATATATAATCTCAGATAAATCCTCCCAACCTCTGGCAGTAACATAATGTCTGCCATTAACGGTTGTCTCCATATGATAGAAATATTCCTTCTTAAGCTCAAGGAAATTGAGCACCGCACCATGTACGCCCTTGTCCAAGGCATATTCACGCCAGGTTTTATAATCCGCCTCAACATTTAGCACCTTAAGTCTGTCCAAGGTTACAACATCAAATTCCCTGACTGATTTATTGTATTCCGGCGGATTACCTGCAGTTACAATAACCCAGCCCTCCGGTACCCGATGCTTGCCAAATACCTTATATTGCAGAAATTGCAGCATCGAAGGCGCAAGAGTTTCGGATACACAGTTTATCTCATCCAGAAATAGTATGCCCTCCTTCACACCACTTGCTTCCATGGTATCGTATACCGATGCAATGATTTCACTCATTGTATACTCTGATACATCATAGCTCATACCATCATAGCTTTTCTGCTTGATAAATGGCAGTCCTATCGCAGACTGTCTGGTATGGTGTGTCATAGAATATGATACTAATGCTACCCCAAGTTCCTCCGCTATCTGCTCCATTATGGCAGTCTTGCCTATACCGGGTGCACCAAGCAAAAATATAGGTCTCTGTCTCACAACAGGTATCCTGTAGTCACCAAATTCATCCTTCTTAAGATATATATTTATAGAATTCTTGATATAGTCCTTCGCCTGACTTATATTCATCTATTCTTCCTCCTAAATTTATATATTTCGTCCTAGCAGACTTTCCCACATTTCGTCCTAGCCGACTCCCCCACATTTCGTCCTAGCCGACTCCCCCACTTCGTGGGGCCCCCTCTAGGACATATCGTGGGTCCCTCTCTAGGACATATCTTCCAGCACAACCTTTATGGCCCATGGCGGAACCGGCTGTCGATTATCATCCTCATATAAAAATGCAAATATAACATCATATTGGGGCATTTTCTCCGGGTATACGCCATATCCGTCAGTAAAATATATAAGTCCCTTTAGATTCTCGAACTCACCCTTCAGTATAAGCTCATCCACATATTCAAATACCGGTCTGAAATCTGTTCCTCCAAAGCCTGTAAGCTTTCCATGCTTTAGGAAATACTGGAAATCATCTTCATTTTTTATTACAGTGTCCGATTGTATCTCCGAATCGCACTGTATAATGTGTACATTTATCTCCCTGAAGAAGCTTTCCGTTTCCTTTAATATCTCATAGGTCTTCTGTATAAAGGCCTTTACTATCTCACCTCTACAGGAAGCAGAGGTATCTATGGCTATAACAAACTCCCTAACCTTTTTATTTTCCCTATATTCTAAGGGTTCAATCAGCGGCATGTTTCCATAGGTAGCAAGTCCGTAGGTGTAATAAATATAATCAAATTCATCATCATTGACTGTAATCTCTTCTCCGCTTACAGTGAACTTCTCCAGCAGCTCTCTGTAATTATAATGCTGTCTGGTTGCCTCCTTAAGCCCGGCCTCTAAGCTTTCCTGACCCTTGTTATCCTTTGAGAATGCCTTTAGCTCCGTTTTAATTCTTTCAGTTATCTTCTTCCATTCCTTCTCTGTAATTATAAGCTCAGTCTCTTCGCTTTGCTGCCAAGAATTATGACTATCAACTGTAAATAATCTCCTTAGCTCCTGCTCATATTCGTATGACAGTCCATTCACCACAAACTCTCTGTATATCTTCTCTGCCGTAAGAGTATTCACTCTTTTCTTAAGCCTGTAAAGCTTATCCCTTTCCTCACTGTCTCTGGAAAGCGATGCCCCGGGAAATTCCATATCCAATATAATATTCTCAACAGCAATATCGGTCGCCAGATTCCAATAAGCCTGATTCACCTTATTATATTGAAACTGATGGAAAAAGATACAATGAAGTAGCATATGAAGATATATTCTGACTGCGCAACCAGGCTCATCCAGATATTCTCTCAAAACAAATACCGGATCAAAGAAGAGCTCGTCACCATTCGTGCATACACCGCCCAAGCCCCTTTTTAAAGTAGTCTTAAGCCTTCCTATAGCCACATCAAAAAACCTGAATCTTACAGAGATTACATCCCTTGCAAGTCTTAGGATTTCTAATGCATACGCGTCCTGCTTTGCTATCTCATTTTCTCTAATCTGTGCCAAAATCTATATCTCCTACGTTATGATTTAAAAATTATCTTTTAAGCAACAGCATGCTTACTTATTATACTAAATATAATGCTACACTAGCGTATATTTTAATTTATCTCCTCTTATAAAGCAACATAATTTAAAATATAAAAAAGCCGCAATAAGTATTTCTATTGCGACTTTAGTATGTCCTTTTATACCGAGTCTTAGAACCTTTTAATCTTTTTGGTTGTATTCTTCTCGAATTCCACGTCGCGTACCTTAAGCCTTACGATTCGCTTATATAAAGGTGCCTTGCTGTTGTATTCATCGATTATTTCCTGAAGTGCACTCTGAAGGTCCTTTATCTTCTTCTTAGATGCATATTCATAATCAGGGAATATCTCTGCTTCTATTACTCCCTCTGCTTCACGAACCAGTACCTCCTGAACAATACGGTTGTCAGAAAGCTTGTTCTCAATTTCCTCCGGTGATACATTTTCTCCGTT
>CAMALN010000157.1 GCA_945836565.1 uncultured Lachnospiraceae bacterium | reverse complement strand
CCACAGGGTATGCCACAGCCGGCACCATTTCAGCAGGCAGGCCAGGGTACGTTGATGGGACAGCTTGGAAGCAAGCCGGTACCACATATAATAAGAAAGAAAACAGGCGAGATAATATATATAGATAAGCCGGAGTTCTCAATAGGAAAATCCAAGACGAAGGCTGATTATCCTCTGGAGGATAATTCTGCTATAAGCAGAGTTCATTGTATCATTGTGCAGAAGGGCGGAGTTAATTACATAAAGGATAATAACTCTACAAATCACACCTTCTTAAATGGAGTAGAGCTTGTTCCTGATACAGAGGTGCTGCTTAAGCACAAGTCTGTAATTCAGATGGGAGATGAGGAATTCACATTCCTGCTTAGAAAAGGAGACTAATGGATGAAGTATATAGCTACTTATCATACAGATGTTGGCATAAGCAAGAAGACTAATCAGGATTCTTTGGCAATTAAGATTGTCGAGACAAAGCTTGGACAGATAGCATTTGGAATAGTATGTGACGGAATGGGTGGTCTCTCCAAAGGGGAGGTTGCAAGTAAGGAAGTAATACTTGCATTTTGCAATTGGTTTGACAATGTTCTTGTGCCGACTGTGGAAAATGGAAGCTTTGATGAGCAGCAGTTGACTGCACAGTGGAATGACATTATCCAGGTTCAGAATAAAAGACTTGGTGAATATGGCGAAAGCAATAATATAATGCTGGGAACCACTGTATCCGCTATACTTTTGTATAATGGCTTTTACTACATCGTTCATGTAGGAGACAGCAGAATATACCAGATGACCGGAAGTAGTCTTCAGCTTACGAAGGATCAGACATTTATAGCAAGGGAGATTGCAGCAGGAAGAATGACACCGGAGCAGGCAAAGACTGATCCGAGACGAAGTGTGCTGTTGCAGTGTGTCGGAGCATCACCTGTTGTTGAACCGGAATTCTCAAAAGGTCAGGCTATGCCAAATGCGGTATATATGCTTTGCTCGGATGGATTCAGACATCAGATTACTGATGCAGAGATGCTTGAACGTATAGGTCCGACTGTTCCTTTGGATGAGGAAATGTTAAAGCAGGGCTGTATGTATCTTACGGAGCTTGTAAAGAGCCGTAAGGAAAATGATAATATTACTGTTGCACTTATCAGAACCATGGCATAAGTGGCAATGGATTTAGTATATTTGGGAAGGAACCGTTATGACTAAGGAAGGTACAGTATTAGACGGAAAATATGAGATACTGACAGAGGTTGGTAGAGGAGGAATGTCCATCGTATACCTTGCCAGAGATAACCGACTGAACAAGCAGTGGGCTGTCAAGGAGATAAAGGATGATGGTAAGAAGTCAACCAAGACTCTGCTTAAAGGCTTAGAGAGGGAGGCGAACATTTTAAAGAATGTTGACCACCCTGTTTTGCCGCGTATTGTAGATATATTGAATCAGGATGGTACTATCTATGTAGTTATGGACTTCATAGAGGGAACCACTATTTCTGACAGATTAAAGAGCGAGGGAGCACAGCCGCAGGAGACTGTTATCGAGTGGGGACTTCAACTCGCCAGTGCGCTTGATTATCTGCACAATATGAATCCGCCTGTTATTTATCGTGATATGAAGCCTTCCAATGTTATGATAAGACCGGAGGGCGGAGTTAAGCTTATCGATTTCGGTACAGCAAAGGAATATGTAATAGAGAATAATGCGGATACAACCGCACTTGGAACCAGAGGCTATGCAGCTCCTGAGCAGTTCGGTGATGCGCAGGGTAGGGGTATATATAATACAGATGCCAGAACTGATATCTACAATCTCGGCGCAACTCTGTATCATATAGTTACCGGAAAGAATCCGTGCGAGCCTCCGTATGAGATAAAGCCTATTAGAGAATGGAATCCGGCTCTTTCTTCGGGACTTGAGAAGATATTGCTCAAATGTACCCAGGCCAACCCAAATGACAGATATCAGAGCTGTGCCGAGCTTATATATGACCTCGAGCATTATAATGAGCTTGATGATGCGTATAGAAAGAAGAATAAGAGAAAGGTGGCATCGTTTGTAGCGACCACTGTGCTTATGGTTGCGTCGGCAGCAGCTTCATTATACGGATATAATGGCTTGAAGCAGATAAAGCTTGACAATTACAATACATATATAGAGATAGGAAATGACTATAAGGTTCAGGGCGATTACGAAGCCGCTGCTGAACAGTACAAGGCAGCCTTCGAGCTTGACGGAAGAGATTCCGAGGCTTATGAGAAGTATATTCAGCTGCATATAGATGCAAGCCATGAGCTTCATGAGGACGGAAGCACTCCGCTTGACCTTGAAGCAGGCTTGAACGTTGTGGCTAACAGAATAAAGTCGGGCTACGACAGGGTTGACAAAAACGATGCTGTATTGTACAAATTAGCTCTTACATATTTTGATGAGTTAAATGATTACAAGACGGCAGCAAAATATTTTAGTATGGTAGATACTAAGGATGGAGATTACGGCGAATTGGCTGAATACTATGGTTCGGTGGCACTTATTATGTCCAGCACGGATGTCAAGACCAGCGAGCTTATGGAAGAGGTAAACAGCTTCGCAGAATACAATAAGACAAGATTTACGAATGATGATGCAAATAAGTTCGTGAATTATAAGACTATAGGTAGGATATACGCGACCTACATAAATGATAACGGGGTGGCCGAAAAAGCCGAGGAGATTATGGAGCAGGCTGTGGAGGATCTGGAGCAATACACAGGAACTGCTATAGATACAAATGATTATTTCTTCGCATATTATGACAACCTCTCCGCTATTTACAGTACCATTGCCAAGGATAGTGACGATGCTGATTATTACAATGATATGGTTATAGAATCTTGTAATGAATATCTGAATATCCTTGAGATTAAGGTTGAGGAAAACGGCGAGATTGGAATAGGTGGAGACGAGGATAATGTCTATAACACAGCTTATTGTAATAAGATGCTGCAGATAGCGGCCGCTTACAAGGGCAAGGGCGATTATTCGCAGGCTGTCAAGGTATACAAGACCATAGAGGAAAGGCTGGGAAAGAATAATGTTCTCAGCGCAAGGGTATATGCAGAGCACATAGATTATGCATACACAAATATAGAAGAAAGACAGCAGGACCCTTCAAAATGGCAGAGTCTGTATGTGGATGATGTGAATTATCTCATAAGCATATATGATGAAAGTAAGGATGTTAAGGATATATCAAAGAACAAGACATGGAAGAAGAGGAAGAAAACTTTGGATTCCCTGGAAAATGGAGATTTTGTAATCCAAGAGGATACAGAAAACGAAGAACAGATTGATGACAATGAGCAGTCAATCGTACAGGAAGGGGAGTGACAGAGTATGGAAAACGTATATAAGATATGCTTTTACGGTGGACTTGCTCTGGCAATTATCTTCCTTATAGTATCGGTTGTGCTGTTCTTCGTATTGAAGATTCCAAAGGTAATAAATGATCTTACAGGTAGAACTGCTAAGAAACAAATCGACGAGATAAAGAAGAAAAATACCGAAAGCAGTGAAGTATCGAAGAAGGAGCAGGCAAAGTATTATAATCAGGGCTCAGGAAAGATTACTGTCAAGGAAAGTATGTCTCCGGCGACCAGAGCGGCTAATAGAGACAATACAACTGACCTGCTGGAAGGAAAGAGCGCAGATGCTTCAATGAATAAAGAAGAGCAGAATAATAATAGACCGGCTGAGTATAATCCGGATGAGACGCAGGTTCTCGGAGCAGGAGGCATACCTGAGGATGGTGAGGAAGAAACCACAGTGCTTTCGAAGAAGACTGATGCTGAAGCACAGACAACAACATCTGATACAGATGCTGACGATGAGGCAACAGCAGTGCTCAAGGCAGACGAGGGTGATGATGAGGCAACGGATGTGCTTAAAGCGGATGATGCAGATGATGAGGCAACAGACGTCTTGAAGGCAGACAATACAGATATCGTGGACGATGAAGCGACAGCCGTATTGAAGTCGGATAATACGAACGTGGCGGACGATGATGCAACAGACGTGCTTAAGGCAGATGAGGTTGATGATGAGGCGACGGATGTACTAAGGGCAACAGACACCGGTGCAAATGATGATGAACCTGCGACTGATGTCTTGCGTGCGGATATGATAAATAAAAAGAAACCGTACAACGCAAAGGTGATATGTGATGTGGTAATCACACACACGAACGAATCAGTCTAGAGGGGAGGTAAATTAATTTATGAAGAAATTTATAACGAGTAAAAACAGCACAAAGAAGCTTATAGCACTCTGGTTGGTATTCATAATGATGCTTACCCCGGTGCT
>CAMALN010000156.1 GCA_945836565.1 uncultured Lachnospiraceae bacterium | reverse complement strand
GAATTTATCGCCTCCTTGAATCTCATACAGCTATCCTTAAGGGCCTGCTTGCCCTCATCATCGATTCTGCTGCATGCGAGCTTTACCGCGAGGGCCTCTACAGCCATTCTAACCTCAAGTGCATCCTTTAGATCCTTTACGGTAATCTTCGCTACCTCTGCACCCTTTCTCGGCACCATCTTGACCAGCCCCTCCAGCTCGAGCATTCTTATAGCTTCCCTGACCGGAGTTCTGCTTACACCAAGCTTATTCGCCAGAGTTACCTCCATAAGTCGCTCTCCCGGCTGGAATTCGCCCTGGATAATCGCCTGCCTCAGGGTATTGAACACCACGTCTCTAAGTGGCAGCATTTCATCTATCTGTAAATTAAGCTTCATCCTTACCTCCTGTTACCCTATAGGTCTAGTCACATACAGCTTATCAGCCAGCTGCATTTTCTCTATAGCACGAAGAGCCGCCTGTGCGCCCTCTTCATCTTCATATATACCATAAACCGTAGGTCCGCTTCCGCTCATCATGGCATTAAGCGCACCTTGCTCAAGCATAGCATTCTTGATATCATCAATCACCGGATGCATAGGTATAGTAACCCGCTCCAGAACATTTCCCATAAGCTGCGCCACTGCATCAAGCCTTTGTTGTCTCATTGCCTCCACCATGCCGTCTACATCAGGATGCTGCTCTATCGGCTTACTGTCGAGAGCCTTATATACCATGGCTGTGCTGACACCCACTGCTGGCTTTGCAACCAATACGTGGCACGGTGGCAGGCAAGGTATCTCTGTCAGTATCTCTCCTATACCCTCAGATAAGGCGGTTCTTCCAAGTACGCAAAATGGAACATCTGCTCCAAGCTTCACGCCCAGCTCCATCAACCTATCAACACTAAGCCCCAAGCTGTACAGCTCATTTACGGCGTGAAGCGCTGCTGCCGCATCCGTACTTCCACCTGCCATTCCTGCTTCAACAGGAATATTCTTCTCGAGATATATATTGATAGTGCTGCTTATATCATACTCATCAAATAAAAGCTTTACAGCCTTATATATAAGATTCCTCTCATCTGTCGGTATGCCGGTCACATTAGACTCAATATTTATGCTATACCTTACTGCCTCGGAAAGCGGCTCATCTACCACCTCAAATCGGAGCTCATCATACAGGTCAAGGTTCTGCATGACCATTCTCACATCATGATATCCGTTGTCCCTGACACCCGTTACATCCAATGCAAGATTCACCTTTGCATATGCTTTTTTGTATATCGTATTTTGAGTCATATCCGACCTCCACATCATAATCTGTAGTAATTTTATCAAAACTTCAGGGCATTTACAAGATTTATGACTTCATTATAAGCAGTCTGTCGCCCGGCTTTATATCATCACTCTCGAGCTCATTTATCTCCCTTATCGAATCTGTAGTGGCATAATACCTTCTGGCGAGCGACCACAATGTATCACCCTCTGCCACAACATAGCCTACTATACCCGGAGCGGCGCTCTTCTTCTCCTTATCAATCGGCGCCACCTCGATATTCGTTACAAATCCTACCTGCTTCTTTGAAAATGCCATGATATCCAGATTAAGCTCAGTCTTGATATCTATCTCTTCACTGTTTATCATATTCGCACTAAGCTCATTGATAGATGCTGAGATTCTTATGCAATCAGTGATATTGCCGCCATCCGACACAAATGCCTCAGCATCCGGAAGCTCTACCAGCTGTTCATACGGAATCACTGCATTCATAGCGCTTATCGGCTCATTTCCGGATGCCACATAGAGCACACATACCTTTACGATACCTGAGATATGCAGTCCATCCTCATACCAATAATCATCAACCAGCACATCACCATAGATGTGACAAATCTGCATCAGCCTGCCTGCATCTCCATCCACCCTTCGGCGCTGTGTAAGCGGAGTCTTCACCCTGTTGTGCATAAGCAGATTATCCACTGTCATAGCTTCATACACCGGTGACAGATTAATCTGTGGAGAGTAAGCATCCTTAAGGAACTCGGTGGTGTGTTCCACATATAATGATACATTTACATTTGCATTATAATCTATACCTATTACCCTGTCTTCTCCGTCAGCATCAGGTCGTATGCTCACCTCGCCCTTTCCGAGTGCACACTTGATATCGCTTATCATATCCTCCTCAACACCCGGCATGCTTATATCCTGATTGATGCTTCGCACGACATACACATACTGTATAGGCAGATGCTCCTCTTCGCTCTTGTATATGCTGAATATCTCAACATTTCCGGTAACTCTCACACCATCCGGTATAGCCCTGAAATCCATATTGCGAAGCGATACATCTGACCACAGAACCTCCGCTATATTGGGCTTATTCTGAGGTATCTCCAGCTCCTCCTTTATATGAAATACATCCTGGCAGAATATCGGTCTCTCCGTGACGCATATCTTATCAGTCAGACACTCTACCCCCTGCGAATTCTCCAGCCCGCATATTATCTCCTTATCCTTTGGCGCACAGACGTATACACAGCTTTGAACCAACGCCCGTACAGACAGCTTTCTCGAGTTGATGACCTCTATACTGAAATCCTCAATCGTGCTAAAAACGTCCGGTCGATTATTTCGGTTGATGCAATCCATAGCTATATTGTCTTCAAATGGTATGGACCTGCTGAAGAATTCCACATCAGGATTTTCTCCCGATACAAGATACGCCAGCTGAAACCACAGATTACCCGATACCTTAAGTCTCCCCTCATCACAGGATATATCATCTATGACAACTCTGCTCTGCTTCGCGATAAGCTTCTCTATATCTCCCTTAGTATCAGGAATATTAAAATCCTCATCTATGGTAAGCTCAGAACATTTTTCCCCTATATTCTGACACATATGTATATCCTTCTTTATGAAATCCATATTAAACCTCCATTATATGAATCTTGATTATATAGTATATTCCAAATGAAAGTCATATATGACATTACCCCAAATAATATTACGGCATATAATATGCGACCGACTTGTCAAGTCTGCTACATCTTATCACCATATACGGGCACACCGATGCCTCGGAAAGCACCATAGACTTCGCTTCGTCACCCAAGCCCTCTACATAATCCCGTGTTACCAGACTGCACTGTATATAGCAGGCCTTATCTGTGGCATATATATCCTTAAGCCATACCATATATCCGTCTACACTGTGCATACCATATCCGATTGCTATATATGTATACTTCGATGTGTTGTATGAAAGCTTGAAGCGCCTCTCCTTCTTTTGTTCTATAATGTCAAGCAGCTCATCCGGCAACATATCTTCACTGCATATCTCGTATTCCACATTTTGCTTCTCCGCCTCCTTACCCTTTCGTCCCTTTCCTATGCATCCCGTCAGACACAGGATTAATAGGCATAACAAAAGTCCCGTCTTCATATATCTATAACTCATCGCACCCACCCCGGTATGCCGCCTGAATATGCAGCATATCCGTTATACGCTATTTGTTATATTATATTTGTCGGGACCTTCTTTATGCTATATTATGACTGATATTTTGATATGACTATGTTGTCATATTTTTTCGCTATTGTTATACTTTTCCCCATATTAAAATGATCTGTCTACGAAAGGAATTCCTCTGTATATACGAGTGACATCCTCTGTCTCATCATATGAAAATGCAATGTTTACATTTACCTTCTCGTCATCCTGATATACATATTCGTCTATATCATCACTATAACCATAGGTCATATATGCACCTTCAATTTCGTACTCGGCTACCGCCCTTGCACCCATGCCCCTCAGGAAATCCTCCGTTATGGATGCTCTTTCGGCTCCGTCCATCTGCCCCTTTTGTCGTTCCTCGATATAATACTCTGTCCTTGCGGCAACTCCTACATCTGCATACATTTGTGCAAGCTTGACCTTATATTTATACGCATTTGTAGCCGCCATTCCCTTTAGCAGAAGCTCAGTATATATATAATTCTCTCCATTATTAAGACTTATGACCTTGACCTGCGTATCTGCCTGCGCACCCTCCTTCTTAAGTGCTGTAACTATACCATCGGTGGTCTCTCTGTCCTCTATCTGATAATCAGTATCTATCCCAAGCTGTTTTGCAAGATTTATCACTATAGTCTGCCTTTTATCCGCGGTTAACTCATCATCACTATAATAACCATATGCCGTCACACATCCCATCGACAGCTTGTCCTCACCAACCGCCATCGCCTCAACGACAACATACTTCTCCTGATTAAGCTTTGAATTTACGTACAACTGCAGCATAGCTGCCACCCACACAAGCAATACCAGATATATTTTTGATGCTTTATTCATAATAAA
>CAMALN010000155.1 GCA_945836565.1 uncultured Lachnospiraceae bacterium | reverse complement strand
AATATCTTCTGCATCGCAGACTCGTTGAAATCATTTACGTATAGAACACCAATCTCGCTCTTGTAATTTTTTACATTGTCTATTACCTCATGAGTTTTTGTCTCATGCACTGCAAGCTCATATTCATCCATGGAGAATCTGTTACACAGTTCTATAAATGCCTCCACTGCAAACGAATAGTGCTGCATCGATACACTGAATCTCCGGCGTCGTTTCTTTCCTGCAATATATTTCTCGCCAATCATCTCATTCAATTCTACCATCTGTCGGGCATAGCTTAAGAACTCTTCACCCTCTGAGGTCAGTACGATTCCACGATTTGTCCTGATAAATATCTCTATGTCAAGCTCATCCTCAAGCTCTCTTACGGCTCCTGACAGAGCAGGCTGTGATACATATAATTCTTCAGCAGCTTTATTCATGGATTTAGTTTCCGCAATCTTTACTACATATAACAATTGAACCAGTGTCATTTTTTCCTGCCTTTCTCCAGACTTATCTGCCTAAAATGCACCTTCTTGTATTTTCCGGGTGGTACACCATATTTTTTCCTAAATACCTCGGTAAAGTAGCTCTGATCTGAAAATGCGAGAATAGCTGCAATCTCAGCAGGTCCAAATTCCGAATAAACAAGCATATTCTTCGCAGTATCAAGCTTCATATCCTGTATATAAGCGCTTACCGTCATCCCTGTCTCTTTCTTAAATTCACGCGACAGGTGAGATACACTAACACCTGTTTTTTCTGCAAGCTCACTTACTGTAATTTTCTTGTGAAGATGGTCGCTTATATAATCTATACTTTTTGCAACCGGCATTGAGCATATCTTATGTTTTCTAAGCTCCTGCATCTTCTGTGCATATTCAAGACAAGCCTCCCTGTGGAGAGCATTTATCTCCGAATCATTCTTGCACAAATCGCATTTCTGTATGTAATAGTCACTTAAATCATATGCCTTAGATACCTCAAGTCCTCCGTCTATACAATATCTGGCGATAAGCGCCATAGTTATGGCGAAGTGATATTTGATGTGCTGACAATAATCCTGCGAAAGCTTTCCCCAGCCCTCTTCCTTTTCTGTAAACGGATGCTTACACATTTCATTTACAAGCTTAATATCACCTGATCTTATGGCAGTGTAAAATTCCAGCTCCGGATTATAAGGTGCTCGGATAAAGTCTGATTCCCTACGCACATATTCCCTATATACAATATCTCTCTTACTCAATAAATTAACCCCTCTCTGATACAAAAACACAAAACTCAATAACACCCTTTATATCATGTCAATAATACCACAAAAAAAACATATTTACCATATATATATACGTATACGTATGATAGACTAATTTTACAACTAAACGTATTTTTTGTAATGGAGGGTTATCAAATGAAAAGATTCAAAAAGACAACATGCGTTGTAGCTGCTTCTGTATTTGCACTTACTTCACTTGCCGGTTGCGGAAAGTCGAAGGATTCAAGTTCAGACGTAACAGCTACACAGTCAGATGCTACAGATGTAGCATTAATTAATCAGACAGCTGATGAGGACGTTCCACAACTCGATGGTTACACACTTCTTTGGCACGATGAGTTTAACGGCACAGATATGGATATGAACATCTGGAGCTATGACCCACACGAACCGGGCTGGACAAACCAGGAGCTTCAGGAGTATACTCAGAGTACAGACAACGTCTTCGTAAAAGATGGACATCTTGTACTTAAGGCAATTAAGACACAGACAGAAAATGGTAATGATTACTATACCTCAGGTAAGGTAAAGACTCAGAATAAGCAGGACTTTATGTATGGCAAGGTTGTTGTTAGTGCAAAGGTTCCAAAGGGTCAGGGTTTATGGCCAGCTATATGGATGATGCCTACAGATGAGAGCTACTACGGACAGTGGCCAAAATGTGGTGAGATTGACATAATGGAGGTTCTGTGCAGCCAACCAGATCTTTCATACTCTACTATTCATTACGGCGAGCCTCATGCTGAGCAGCAGGGTACATACCAGCTTTCAGGAACAGATTTCTCTGAGGACTTCCATGAGTTCTCTGTAGAATGGGAGCCGGGCGAAATGAGATTCTACACAGACGGCGAGCTTGTACTTACAGTAAATGACTGGTTTACCGCAGTTTCAGGTGAGGATGAGAAGCCATATCCTGCACCATTTAATCAGACCTTCTTTGTTCAGTTAAACCTTGCAGTAGGTGGAACATGGCCTGGAAATCCTGATGAGACAACTGATTTTGACAAAGCCGAGTTTGAAATCGATTACGTTCGTGTATACCAGAAGTCTGAGTATGACACAAATGTTAAGAAGCCGGAAAAGGTATTCAGAGAAGCTTTAGAGGATGGAAACCTTATATACAATGGTGACTTTGCTGATGCAGAGCCTCTTGATGATGAAGAAAACTGGTTCTTCCTTCTTTTTGAGGGTGGCGAGGGTTCTGCTTCTATCGCAGACAACACTATGACAATTACTTCTGAAAAACCGGGTTCTGTTGAATATGGTGTACAGCTGGTACAGCCTGATCTTCCTATGAGAAAGGGTCATACGTATAGACTTACATTTGATGCCTGTGCTTCTGAAGAAAGAACAATGATTACCTGTGTATCAGCTCCTACTGCCGGTTGGGTAAGATATTTGAAGGATACTAAGCTTGATCTTACATCTGATTGGCAGACATACACCTACGACTTTGAGATGACAGAAAAGGATGACAACAATGGACGTCTCGAGTTCAATATGGGTGACCAGGGTTCAACTGCTGAAATATATATCAAGAATGTCCGTATAGAAGACACAACCGATGCTGAGGCAGCAGAATAATCTGCTTACCCTCAACATTATTCAAGTCAAAATAATACAGGAGGACACACATGAACAAATTTGAGGGTTTTTATCATGGTATCAACTTAGGAGGCTGGTTATCCCAAGCAGAGCTTACCAAGGAACACCTTGATACATTTATCACTGAAGCTGATATTGCTAAGATTAAAGAATTTGGTGCCGATCACATAAGAGTACCTATGGATTATTCCGTCATAGAGAACGAAGATGGAACCGATAAACCGGAGGGCTATGTATACATCGATAACTGTATCGAATGGTGCAGGAAATACGGCTTAAATATGATTCTCGACTTACACAAGGCAAGCGGATACATATTTGACGACTTTGAAAATTGCCGTGATTTCTTCAAGGATGCACAGCTACAGGACAGATTTATCACATTGTGGGATAAGCTTTCAAAAAGATATGGCAAGGATTCAGATATGATTGCGTTCGAGCTTTTGAACGAGGTTGTAGACCCGAATGTGGCTGAAATTTGGAATGATATTGCAGAACGAGCAATAAAGGCCATTAGAGTTAACGCACCTGATGTATGGATACTTATTGGTGGTACAAGAAATAACAGTATCGTATCCATAAAAGAGCTCCGTGCACCATATGATAAAAAAATTGTATATAACTTCCACTGCTATGAGCCGATGATATATACACATCAGGGCGCATATTGGGTAAAAAATATGCCTCTTGATTTCAAGGTTACGTATCCTCTTACTGTGGGCGAATACGAAAGGCTCACCGGTGAGGTTATCGGTATGTTCTACTCCGACCTTATTACCGGCTACGAGGAGCTTCTCTGTGATAAGGACTTTTTCGTAAGATATTTCGAAGAGGCTGTAGAAATCTCCAAGAAATACGATGTTCCGCTTTACTGTGGCGAATATGGTGTTATTGACAGAGCCTATACAGACGGAGTTCTTAATTGGTTCAAGGATATCCATGCTGCATTTGAGGAATGCGGAATAGGTCGAGCAGTATGGTCATATAAGCAAATGGATTTCGGTATAACTGATGAGCACTATGCTGACATTATGCCGGAACTTACTAAATATCTGTAACACCCTTCATTTCCATCTCACAGATGGATGGAGCCGGATGATTTAACCCCTCATCCGGCTCTTTTTTATCTTATACCATTTTGTAATAATGTCAAAAGCTCATCTGCAGAAAAACAATATCTTGTTCTACAGAAATCGCATACAACCTCGATAGGCTTTCCCTCATCTATCATAGCCGCAAGCTCTTTTCTACCTATGCTAAGCACTGCCTTTTCCACTCTCTCCTTGCTACAGTCACATACATATGCACATGGCAGGGTATCTGTTATCTCTATATCATATCCATCAAGCAGCTTCGATATGATATCCTCTACCGACATTCCCTTATCCAAAAGTCCGGTAAATGAAAAATCCTTCAATCTGCTTTCTATCTCCTCGAGTAAACCTTCATCTGCAAAAGGCATGGCCTGAAGTATAAAACCACCGGCAGCTCTTACTGTAGTGTCATTGTTCTGAAGTACTCCTAATGCAACAGAGGAAGGAATCTGCTCGCTTGT
>CAMALN010000154.1 GCA_945836565.1 uncultured Lachnospiraceae bacterium | reverse complement strand
ACACGACTTCTCAGGTGAGTGGAAAGTAATAAGAGGAGCTACCGAAACTACTGAGGGTAAGAAGGAGCTTACCTGTAGCAGGGAAGGCTGCGGCTATAAGAAGTATGATGTGATACCCGTTATTGGTACGACGGAAGAACAGGTAGACCCGAATGCAGGAGATATAGAGAAATATACTGAGGTATCTGAGGATGCACCTGTACAGGAGGCTACACTTGGAAATAAAAAGTCAGAGCTTCTGACTGCACCGAGCATCTTCACTGAGGCTGAGAAGGAAGCAATCAGTCAGGGAGCAGATGCAATGGTATGGCTTGAGATAACCGGTACGGATGAAGCGAGCATACCTGAGGTTTCGAGGGAGAAGATAACAGCCACTGCAAAGCAGATAATGGGTGATAATCTTAAGCTTACATATTTTGATGCCGAGCTGTTCAAGCTGATAGCAGACGGAGAGAAGACGAAGCTTCACGAGCCGGGTATTCCGATTAAGGTGACTGTCAAGATTCCGAATGAGCTTTTGAATACTGACAAGTCGATTAAGCGTGAATACAAGATTATCAGACTCCATAACGGAGAGGTGACTGTACTCGGTGGAAGCTTCAACGCAGAGACAGGAGAATTCTCATTCGAGACAGACAAATTCTCAACCTATGCGATAGCTTACAGTGATACGGTGATTGTTCCGGAGGCTGATATAACACCATCTACGTCGGAAGCAACAGATAGGGGCACAGCTTCACCGGATACAGGAGATAGTGCTGAACCTATTAATTGGGAATTGCTTATGCTCATATCAATTGTAGCTATGGCTAGGCTGTATAATAGAAAGAAACAGTACTAAGACCAATTGGGACGGTAAAAGTGGTTTGCCGTCCCTAATTTTTTGCTTTCATATGAATTATTTATTCTGATTCGAGAATAATAGAATATCATAGAAAATTATAGGGTCACTGGGGACAGTAAAAGAGCTGCTTTTCCCGTTTCCAATGGCTCAAGAGGAGTATTGCTATATGAAAGATAAGATATTTGGTGTCCTTCAACGTGTGGGAAGGTCATTCATGTTACCGATAGCGCTGCTTCCGGTAGCAGGGCTTTTGCTTGGATTGGGAAGCTCATTTACAAATGCAGCCATGCTGGATACGTATGGTTTAAATGGTATTCTGGGACCGGGTACTGTACTGAATGTATTGTTTACCGTTATGGCAGAGGCGGGAAATGTTATCTTCGCCAATCTGCCTGTATTGTTTGCAATGGGTGTAGCCATAGGAATGGCGAAGCAGGAAAAAGAGGTAGCCGCACTCTCGTCAGTGGTTGCATTTTTAATTATGCATGCTGCAATAAATGCGATGATAGTGATAAATGGCGGTGCAGATAAGATGCTCAGTGGTTCAGTCGCAGATGTTCTGGGCATTACCTCCCTTCAGATGGGAGTATTCGGAGGAATAATAGTAGGGCTGGGTGTTGCTGCGCTTCACAACAGATTCTATAAGCTGGAATTGCCTCAGGTAATTTCCTTCTTCGGTGGAAGCAGGTTTGTACCGATAATTAGTGCATTGGTATATACTCTGGTTGGTATAGTTCTTTTCTTCGTATGGCCTGTTGTACAAAGAGGCATATATGCAGTGGGAGAATTGGTTATGAATTCAGGCTATGCAGGCACATGGCTGTATGGATTTATGGAAAGACTTCTAATACCATTTGGCTTGCATCATGTATTCTATCTTCCGTTTTGGCAGACAGCAGTTGGTGGAAGTATGGTGGTAGGAAATCAGCTTGTGGAGGGAGCACAGAATATATTCTTCGCACAGCTTGCGAATCCTGATACGACGCAGTTCTCTGTGGAAGCAACGAGATTTATGTCGGGTAAGTTCCCGCTTATGATATTCGGACTTCCGGGAGCAGCGCTGGCTATGTATGCAGCAGCCAGAAAGGACAAGAAGAAGGCGACCTTCGGGCTCCTGCTTTCTGCTGCCTTAACATCTATGATAACCGGTATAACTGAACCCCTTGAATTCACCTTCCTTTTTGTTGCACCTGTACTGTATGGTGTACACTGCGTTCTGGCAGGCTTTGCCTATATGCTTATGCATATGTTCAACGTGGGTGTCGGTATGACATTTTCCGGCGGAGTGATTGACTTATTTTTATTCGGAATCCTTCAGGGAAATGCGAAGACTAACTGGGTATGGATACTCGTTGTTGGAGTCTTTTATTTCACTATATATTATCTGCTGTTTTTATATCTTATCAAAAGATTTGATTATGCTACGCCCGGAAGAAGTGTAGTAGACGAGCCTAAGCTGTATAAGAGAAGTGATGTGGAGGCAGGACGTAATGGGAAAAGCTCAGGTGGAGATGTAAATGAATCAAATAAAGCGGATACAACAGATGATATGATGTCTTCGGATATAGTCGATGGGCTTGGCGGAAGGCAGAATATATCAGATGTCGATTGTTGCGCAACCAGACTCAGATGTACTGTGAATGACGGAAACCTTGTTGATGTAGAGAGACTTAAGTCGACCGGTGCAGCAGGCGTTATTACAAAGGGAAACGGAGTTCAGATTATATATGGTCCCGGAGTATCTGTTATAAAAACAAATTTGACAGAGTATTTGGAGTGTGAAACAGAGACAGAGGTAAGTTCAATCATAATTTACAGTCCTGTCAGCGGAGTTGCTTACAGCCTGGGGGATGTACCTGACGAGGGCTTTGCATCGAAAATGATGGGTGATGGAATGGCTGTATGTCCGGAGTCACCGGAGGTTTACGCACCTTGTGACGGAACCATTGAATTCGTATTTCCTACCAAGCATGCAATAGGGTTTAAGACGAAAGAAGGTCTATCACTTCTTATTCACATAGGTATAGATACTGTGAAGCTTGACGGAAAAGGCTTTGAGGTAGTTGTGGCAGAGGGATATACTGTCAAGGCAGGAGAGCTTATTATGAAACTGGATATAGATTATATCTCGAAAAACGCTCCTTCGCTTATCTCACCGGTTATATGTACAGAGCTTGAAGAAGGCTGGAGCATAAGAGAGATATGGACAGGTAAGATACAAAGTGGAGATGAATTATTTGCCATAGATAAGCCATAGATAAATAACAAAACAATACAAAAGTATTGAATTAGTAATTACATGGTATTATAATAGCATTGATTAGATAATGTTTTGGTAGATTATATATGGAGGTGCTACTATGGCGAGTACGATTCAAATACGAGTAGATGATGATTTAAAGCTTAAGTCGGATAATCTTTTTAGAGAATTAGGAACAGATACTACAACTGCAATTAGAATTTTTTTGACACAGGCAGTAGCAAATAATGGATTTCCTTTCGAAATAAAGAAAACAATACAAAATCCTTATATTCCATTATCAGAAGAAGATTTTTTAAATAAACTTGCGTTATCGAGAAAACATGCAGAGCAAGGTAAGGTTAGAGATGCGGATGAAGTGATATCCGATATGAGGGCAAAGTATGGAATATGAGGTGGTTATTACGTCTGATGCAGAGAAGGACCTAAATGAATTTGTTCAGTATCTTTTATTTGAAAAGAAAAGCAAACAAGCAGCTAAGAATGTATTAGACGATTTTGAATTAACAAAGGAAAGCCTATCAAGGGTAGCAGGTAGTTTGAAACTATGTGAGAATCCCAGACTTAATAAGTTAGGATATAGAAGAATTAATTTCCAGTCTCATCGATATTTTATGTTATATCGAATTGTAGATAGTCTTGTGATAGTGGATAATATTTTTCATGAATTGCAAGATTATGAAAATAAGATGAAGTAGAACATTTTATAAATAAGCCGGTTTTTAACCGGCTTATTTTGTAATTTTTAATATTCCTCCTTCACAGGCATAACAAGCCCTGCGGGGTGGTGTGGCGGTGCATATATGGAAGAAAGCTTTAGCGGAATCCGTCCTACGTTTATGACATTGTGCCAGATACCTGCAGGAACAAATACAGTATCCCCGATGCGAAGCTCACGTTGATAATTCATCTGATCCTCGCATTCACCTAAAATTAGTTGTGCCCGTCCCTGCTCGATTCTTATTATCTGGTCGGTATCCTCATGCACTTCCACACCTATATCAGAGCATATAGGAATACTCATCAGCGTCATCTGCATATGACATCCGGTCCAGAATACTGTGCGGTAAAATGAGTTTGCCATAGCATACTGGCCTACATTTGCTATGTAGGGTGATGGTCCGTGTTCGTTTATTTCCTTGTAAAAGCCCATAAATGATATCTCGCTTTAAATTATTCATATTAGTATATGCACAGTAGATAAAAAAAGTGAATTGAAAAATATGAAAAGTTGAATAAAAACCGAAATGAAATAAAAAAAATATATATATTAAAGTCGGTAAGATATTATTAAAAATGACAAAACAACATTTCACAGAAACTTCACAAAATTA
>CAMALN010000153.1 GCA_945836565.1 uncultured Lachnospiraceae bacterium | reverse complement strand
ATACGGTCAAAAAAGACGAAATATTTGCCTACATCCACGCAGAGGATGAAGAAGTAATAGATGAAGCAAGAAGAAGGCTGCTTGCCGCTTATACGATAGTGTAATTATCATATATAAGCATAGATGAACTCTAATTATTGAGTCATAGACAGATTCTATGTGATGTGAATAATTACTACGAGGGACATATGCGCCCACCGGTTCTTAACGAGCGTTTATGCGAGTTTAGAATCCGCTGTGAGGCGCATCTAAGCGCGAGCGGTCCCGAAGTGTAATTATTCACAGTACATAGAATTGTAATTATAAAAAATTAAACCAATCGTATAAAAAATATGGTTGAAAGAGAGTACGAAATAAGTTAAAATTATAGCGTATGAGATTCTTCGATAATGAGGAAGCACGTAAAATAATCAGATGAGGTTAATTACATGAAGGTAGCAATTATTATGGGTTCGACCAGTGACCTTCCAAAGGTTGAACCGGCAATAGATATTTTGAAGGATTATGGTGTTGAGGTTGCAGTCAGATGTTTGTCAGCACATCGTGCACATGCAGGACTGAGTGCATTTATAGAGGAAGCAAACTCTGATGGAACAGAAGTGTTTATAGCTGCAGCAGGTATGGCAGCAGCCTTACCGGGCGTGGTAGCATCACAGACTGTACTTCCGGTAATAGGTGTTCCTATATCCGGTTCTAATCTTGAGGGTATGGATGCACTTTTGTCTATCGTTCAGATGCCGCCGGGAATACCTGTAGCAACTGTAGCAATTAATGGTAGCAAGAATGCTGCATATCTCGCATTGCAGATTATGGCTGTAAAGCATGAGGAGATTAAGAACCGACTTCTTGGAGAGAGAAAAGAGATGGAAGAAAAGGCAATGTCTGCAAATGCAGAGGTAATTGCAAAGTATGGCAAGTAGATTGGACCATACAGAGTTTGGTAATATCCACGTTTGAAAGCGGGGTTATATATAATTATATGTAGGAGGATGAAAAAGTGGGAATAATAAGCAGATTTAAGGACATTATGTCAGCAAACATCAATGCACTTCTTGATAAGGCAGAGGATCCGGAGAAGATGATTGACCAGACTATGAGAAATCTTCAGAATGATCTTGCTAAGGTTAAGGAAGAGACAGCAGCAGTTATGGCTGACGAGCAGAGATGTAAGAGAGAGCTTGATGAGTGTAATGCTGAGATGGCTAAGATGCAGACATATGCTGAGAAGGCACTTCTTGCAGGTAACGAAGCTGATGCTATGAAGTTCCTTCAGCAGAAGAATACACTTGCAGCAAAGCAGACCAGTCTCCAGCAGACTTATGATGTAGCAGCTGCAAATGCTATGAAGATGAGACAGATGCATGACAAGCTTGTAAATGATATAAATGAGCTTGATGCCAGAAGAGATGCTGTAAAGGCAAAGATTAAGGTGGCTAAGACTCAGGAGAAGATGAATAAGCTTACTGCAAATATGACTGACTCTGCAAGCAGTATCTCTGCATTTGAGCGTTATGAGGCAAAGGCAAATGCTATGCTTGATAAGGCAAATGCAATGTCAGAGCTTAATATGACAGCACAGGAAAGTGGTGTGGATTCATTAGCAGCCAAATATGATGCCGTACCTGACGCAGCAGTTAAGAGCGAGCTTGAGGCTCTTAAGGCTCAGATGGGATTACAGTAATTTGAGATACATATTAAACGATATGCAATTAGAGGCCTGTCAACATGTAGACGGGCCTTTACTTATCTTAGCGGGAGCCGGTTCGGGTAAAACCCGCGTGATAACTCACCGTATAGCGTATCTTATGGATGAGATGTCGGTTAACCCATATAATATACTGGCAATTACATTCACAAATAAGGCTGCAAAAGAGATGCGTGAAAGAGTAGATAATTTAATAGGCTTTGGTTCTGAAAGTGTATGGATAAGTACCTTTCATTCTATGTGTGTAAGAATACTCAGAAAGCACATTGATAAGATAGGTATGAATAGTGATTTCACGATATACGATACTGATGAACAAAAGATTGTTGTGAGAGAGGCGATAAAGACACTTAAGCTTGACCCAAAGATGTATAGTGAGAAATATGTGCTGTCACAGATATCGAAGGCTAAGGAGCAGTATAAGTCGCCGGACGATTACGAGAGAGAGAATGCAACAAGCTTTAGAGGACAAAATGTTGCTTCTGTATACAGAGAATATCAGAAGAGGCTTAAGAGTAACAATGCCTTGGATTTTGACGACTTAATCTATATGACTATCTTTTTATTTGAGACAAATCCTGATGTACTCAATGAGTATCAGGAGCGTTTTAAGTATATTATGGTAGATGAGTATCAGGATACAAATGCAACTCAGTTTTTGCTTGTAAAGCAGCTGGCGTCTAAGTATAGAAATATCTGTGTGGTTGGTGATGACGACCAGAGTATCTATAAGTTCAGAGGTGCTGATATATCGAATATTCGAAACTTCAACAGCATATATCCGGATGCAAAGGTTGTAAAGCTTGAACAGAATTATCGTTCGACTAAGAATATACTTAAGGCTGCAAATGCAGTTGTAGCAAATAACGAGAATCGTACTGATAAGGCGTTGTGGACAGAGGCTGAGGAAGGCGAGAAGATAACTTATACAAAATACCTTACCGGATTTGAGGAAGGTGAGGGCATAGTCAATAAGATTAAGCAGCTCCATGATGAGAATATAAGCTACAATGATATAGCTGTACTATATAGAACCAATAATCAGTCCCGTATCATAGAGGAAAAGTTGATTTATGCAAATGTTCCATACGTTTTATATGGCGGTACCAACTTCTATGACAGACGAGAGATAAGAGATATAGTAAGCTATCTTAAGGTATTGGCAAATCCGAGTGATGATAATGCCATAAAGAGGATAATCAATGTACCAAAGCGTGGTATAGGTGATACAACTGTTAATAAGCTTCAGGAATTTGCTATAAGCAATGACATAAATCTGTATGATGTTATCCTTGCGGTAGATGAGGTGCCGGGGGTATCTAGGGCTGCAGACAAGGTTAAGGGGTTCGCTGATTTTATGGAAGGCTTAAGGGATATGCTTGAGACCGGAGAAAGCCTAGAAGCTGTATATGACACACTTTGCGAAAAAAGCGGATATATAGACGAGCTTAATGCTGAGGGTACAGATGAAGCGAGGGCACGTATAGAAAATATACAGGAGCTTAAGAATAAGGTTGTAAAGTATGAGGAGGAAGCAGATTATCCTACTCTTACAGAGCTTTTAGAGGAGATTTCTCTTGTAGCAGATAATGAAAATGATGCATCGGAGGGTGATGAGAGTGTTACGCTCATGACACTTCACAGAGCTAAAGGCTTGGAATTCCCATATGTATTTATGTCGGGGCTTGAGGAGGGAATGTTCCCAAGCAGGATTTCAGCCGACTCTAATGATCCGGATGATTTGGAGGAAGAGAGAAGGCTTTGTTATGTAGGTATAACAAGAGCTATGAAGAAGCTTTATATGTCTTCGGCAAGTCAGAGGATGATAAATGGTACTACGGTTTATGCAGGTGAATCACGTTTTGTAAAGGAGATTCCGGATGAGTGCATAGAGATAGAGGGAAGCTTTGGTTCAATACCAAGTACGACTGCAAAACCATTTATCAGCAAAGTGGTTAATACCTATAAGATACCGGCTGCTACACCGGGAAAGACAACGGGAACATCAAATGGATACCCGGGATTCGGAAAAGCATTCCCTATGGGAGATGTAAATATAAGTAATACAAACTTCGAAGTAGGAGACAAGGTTCGGCATATGAAGTTCGGAAATGGCGAGGTTATCGAAGTAAAGCCGGCGGGAAGTGACAAGGAGATTGCTGTTGAATTTGAACGAGTAGGAGTTAAGCGAATGTTTGCTTCTCTGGTAAAGCTGAAGAAAATATGATAATGTTATAGAACACAAAATTTTTACTAAAATTTTGGATGGATTTTGTGGAAATCGAATAAATCATGTGCTATAATGTTCGTAGTCTATATAAGAAAGGATGGTAGTAAACATGAAGAAATATGATGACGTAAAGGTTGTTAAGTGCGAGTGTGATGATTGCATAGAGGAAGCAAAGAGCGCATTTTTCACAGTTGCATTGATAGTTGGTATCGTTACTATCATCGTAGGTATCTGTGTAGCAGTTTATAAGTATCTTACACCGGATTACCTTGATGATTTCGATGATTTTGACGATGATTTTGATGATAGCTTCTTTGATGATGACACAGACGATGTAGTTGCAGAGGAGAAGAAGGACGAGGAGTAGTACATACGTTGTGCTATTGAATTTGACTAAAAAGAGAAATTAGTGCCGTAATCGGTACTAGTTTCTCTTTTTATTTGATAGGAAAGTTTGAAAAACTTTCCTATCGGCACGCGCTAACGCACCTGCAAATAACCGAACAAACGCCGCTTCGCGGCT
>CAMALN010000152.1 GCA_945836565.1 uncultured Lachnospiraceae bacterium | reverse complement strand
TATGCCGCAGTATTTACAGTTTTAAATTATTATGTATAATATTGTATAGATTTTTGTTTCTTTGAGAGAGATGAGATTGAAAATTCAAGCTATGCATATATGGTAGGGGGCGTAATGAAGAATCCGTTTTTGAAGCAGGATAAAGGCTTAAAGATTATCATAGTAGGCTGTGGTAAGGTCGGAACAACTCTTGTTGATAGATTGAGTCGTGAAAACCATGATATTACAATAATAGATCAGAATAATGAAATAGTTCAAAGAGTTGCCGGTACATATGATGTTATGGGTGTAACCGGAAACGGAGCAAGCTTTGCGATACAGATTGAAGCGGGTATAAAGAAGGCTGATTTGATAATTGCCGTTACTGAGTCGGATGAGCTTAATCTCTTGTGCTGTATCATAGCAAGAAAGGTTAGTAGTTGTGCAACTATCGCCCGTATGAGAAATCCGGATTACAGTCAGGAACTTGGATTCTTAAGATCACAGCTTGGTTTGTCCATGCTTGTAAATCCCGAGCTTGATACTGCTACCGAGATTTCGCGTCTGTTAAGACTTCCTACAGCCCTTTCGATTAATTCCTTTGCTAAAGGACAAGCTGAGCTTGTTAAGTTCAAGCTTCCTGTAGGCAATATGCTGCATAATAAGGTCATCTGGGAGGTTACTAAGGATTTTAAAGGGGAGATGCTTTTCTGTGGCATAGAGCGTGAAGGAAATCTCGTGATTCCGGATGGTAATTTTGTACTAAGGGAACAGGATATAGTGTCATTTATTGCAACACCTATAAATACTCATGCTTTCTTTGAGCATATAGGAGTTGAGACGCATCAGATAGAAAATTGTATGATAATTGGCGGAGGTAAGACATCATATTATCTTGCGATTTTGCTCACGCAGATGAATATTGATGTGAAGATTATAGAGAGAGACGGAAGGAGAAGTGATGAATTGGCAACACTGCTTCCAAACGCATTGGTAATACATGGCGATGGAGCTGATGAGGAGCTCCTTGCAGAGGAGGGAATAGAGTCAGTTGATGCATTCGTACCTCTCACCGGTCTTGATGAGGAGAATACTCTGCTTGCTCTTTTTGCAAAGAGGTATCCGGATATCAAGGTTGTAACCAAGATAAACAGAAGCACCTTCAATGACGTAATAGATGAGCTCGAAATCGGAAGTATAATGTATCCGAGATATATGACAACCGAGAAGATAATACGATATGTTCGTGGTATGCAGAATTCCATCGGAAGCAACATAGAGATTATGTACGGAATATTTGATAATAGGGCAGAGGCACTGGAATTTGCCATAGATAAGGATTCGCCTGTAATAGGTAAGCCTATTATGGAGCTTTCGCTAAAGGATGAGCTTCTTATCGCCTGTATCTATCGTAAGGGCAAGATATTTATACCTCGTGGAAATGACACAATAATGCCTGAGGATCATGTGGTTATTGTAACTAAGCACACCGGCTTCAAGGATGTTATGGATATTTTGAAATAGGTATTGTCAGATATATCTGAGGGGATATTGAGAGATAAATTATGAATTATTCTGCAATTATTTATATATTAGGATGGATATTTAATATAGAGGCATTGACTATGTTGATGCCTTGTCTTGTTGCACTTATAAAGCACGAGGGAGAAGGCATCGGCTTTCTCATTGTCATGCTTGTTAGTGCTGTTGTGGGACTGCTTATTACCATAAGAAAACCTAAAAATATGAGATTCTATGTCAAAGAGGGATTTGTTACAGTTGCCTTAAGCTGGATACTTATGTCGGTGGTGGGCTGTCTTCCATTTGTGATAAACGGAGATATACCGAAATTCACAGATGCATTATTTGAGACGGTTTCGGGCTTTACTACAACGGGAGCATCGATTCTTTCTGATATAGAGAGCTTATCGAGATGCAGTCTGTTCTGGAGAAGCTTCACACACTGGATAGGCGGTATGGGTGTTCTTGTGTTCATACTGGCTGTTATTCCGATGGCAGGCGGAACACGTATGAACCTTATGAAGGCAGAAAGCCCCGGACCTTCTGTGGGAAAGCTCGTTCCTAAGGTAAAGCAGACTGCGATGATACTTTATATAATATATATTGTGTTGACTGTTTTGGAGATACTGTTTCTATTGGCAGGACATATGCCGCTCTTCGAGGCGGTAACAACTGCCTTTGGTACGGCAGGAACAGGTGGCTTTGCTATAAGAAATGACAGCCTTATGAGCGTAAGTCCGTATCTTCAGTGGGTTGTTACTGTTTTTATGATTCTGTTTGGTGTGAACTTTAATGTTTACTTTTTGCTTATAATGTTCAAATTTGGAGCTGCCTTTAAGCACGAGGAGCTTAGGACATATTTTGGCATCATCTTAGCATCAACAGTGATTATATTTATTAATTTAAGTCATGTATTTACAAATTGGACGGACAGACTTAGACATACCGTATTTCAGATAGGCTCAATGATGACTACTACAGGCTTTAGCAGCTGTGATTTTGACCTATGGCCGGAAACGTCAAAGACCGTTTTACTTATGCTGATGGTTATAGGTGCGTGTGCCGGAAGTACAGGCGGAGGTGTAAAGGTATCGAGAGTGATAATAGGTATCAAGTCTGTATTCAAGGAGCTTACTTCTTACCTGCACCCGAGAAGTGTAAAGAAGGTAAAGATGGACGGTAAACTCATTGAACATGAGGTTATAAGAGCTACAAATGTATATTTTGTAACGTATATTATGATATTCTTCGTATCAGTGCTTCTGGTGTCCATTGAGGATAAGAGTATGGTTACGAACTTTACCTCAGTGGTAGCAACTCTTAATAATGTAGGTCCGGGCTTTGATGGAGTAGGACCAACTATGAATTACGGAGGGTTTACGGCTTTGTCCAAGTATGTGCTTATCTTCGATATGCTGGCAGGCAGATTGGAGCTTTTCCCTATTTTGATGTTGCTTTGTCCGCCTATATGGAAAAAGAAGAATTGACAGAAATTCCCATGAGTGGTTAAATATATAAAAGATTATTATAAAGCGGAGGTGTTATTTTGGAGCGATTAAAAGACAAGGTGGTTATTGTAACAGGTTCTACAAGTGGTATCGGAATCGGTATCGCAAAGCTCTGTGCTAAGGAGGCTGCACAGGTTGTTATTACAGGTAGAAATGTAGAGCGTGGACAGAAGGTTGTGGATGAGATTGCAGCAGAGGGCGGAAGCGCATGGTTCCATGCATTCGATCTTACAGATAATGCATCTATGCATGCACTGATAGCAGATGTTGCAGAGAAGTTCGGACGCATCGACGTTCTCATCAACAATGCAGCAGGAATGGGTATGAAGGATGGTCGTGTTGATGAGCTTACTCTTGATGAGTTCAATGCGGTTGTTCAGACCGACCTCGGCGGAACCTTCAATATGATTAAGGAGGCTTTGCCATACCTTTTGAAGAACGAAAATGGTGGAAACATTATCAATATCGGTTCTATGGCAAGTGTTGGCGGAGACCTCGGAACAATTGCTTATGCATGTGCAAAGGCAGGAGTTGACAAGCTTACAGAGTATGTAGCCTGTATGTATGGACCAAGCAAGATTCGTTGTAACTGTGTTCGTCCGGGACTTATTGTTACCCCACAGAATGAGGGACGTATTCCTGATGCACTTAAGTCTATATTCCTTTCAAATATACTTGGAGACCGTTATGGTGCACCTGAGGATATCGGTCATCTCTGTGTATATCTTGCAAGTGATGAGGCGGCATATATGAACGGACAGGTTCTCACCTGTGATGGTGGTTTGAATTCACATACACCTACTGTTGCACAGTTCCGTGCGATGGCAGGACGTACCTGGTAATAAAGCTAAAAGCGCAGCATCCCGAGTTGGGGTGTTGCGCTTTTTTGTAAATTCATTTAAATATTGAAAGAGATGTTGGAGGCTTGTAGGTGAATATCCAAAATGCCAGGGTCTGCAAAAGGAGGCATACACATAATATGTTATAGACGCGTTTGTGTTTATCATCGTAATGCTTAGCTATGTGAAGGATAAGCACCGTACTTAATATGAGAGATACGTAATATGTACCTATATCAAGCCAGGACCTGCTAAATCCCAGTATACCGGTATATGAATAATACAGCACCGGAATTAACCATGTGGCAGATAATATGCCTAGCATAAGTGAGATAGAATACCACATTTTAGAAAATGATTTTGATGACACATACATAGTAAAAAGAAGCATTGGAAAAAAGGCGAGCTTCATATGTTCCCATGTGCTTTCATTTACCGGGAAAAATAATCCTATAAATCGGTTTTCGCCACTTAGGCCATATACAAAGTGAGAAAGTGTACCAAGGATGGCTACCGGGAACATGCCCAATATGATGTTTTTTCTGAAGCTGACATAATTTTGATTCATAAAAGCCCTTAGATTGATATACATGATATAGCATATGATATTTATATA
>CAMALN010000151.1 GCA_945836565.1 uncultured Lachnospiraceae bacterium | reverse complement strand
TTACCTATACCATAGATATAAGTAAGACCAATCTCGACACGCTTCTCTCTTGGTAAATCAACACCTGAAATACGAGCCATTCTAATTACCTCCGTAAAAATGAATCAATAATCTTCTTAAGTGAAATAAGTTTCGAATATCTTTCGCGAGACTGGTTAGATGGGCCATTCTCTTCTTATATATAAGATGCGAAAGGTGAAATGCATATTCTAAAACAAGATATCACTTCAACCATAACCTATCGTTATGAACAAATAAATTGCATTACGCAACAGCCGCTTGTTGCCACCATAATATGATGACCTAAAAAATGTTAGAGTATAATATGGAATAATATTACACGCACAAATACAAGGCATAGTTATAGATGGGCCATCATCCTACATACCTTGTTCTAACTACATTGTCATATTGATTTAGGAAAAACCTTAAATCCTTTGCTCCGATTGAGCAAAATCAGATTAAATAATTAACCCTGACGCTGTTTGTGCTTTGGATTCTCGCAGATTACACGAATACTGCCTTTTCTTTTAATGATTTTGCACTTATCGCAAATTGGTTTAACAGATGCTCTAACCTTCATTAAAATGCACTCCTTTCAAAAAAAGTCCGCTACAAATTGGTATTCTACCACCAAATATTATATATTGCAAGCGCTTTTTTATTTTGCTCTCCAAGTAATTCTACCCTTGGTAAGATCATATGGAGATAATACCACTGTTACCTTGTCGCCCGGAAGGATTTTGATATAGTTCATTCTAAGCTTACCACTTATATGCGCAAGCACCTTCAGACCATTTTCCAATTCTACCTGGAACATTGCATTTGGAAGCTTCTCCAATACAACGCCCTCCATCTCGATTTCATCTGCCTTTGGCATAATATATTCCTCCTCTATTCAAGTCTCTAAAATCTATAACTCAATACCATCTGCTCTTGATAATATCTCCGGTTCTCCCTCAGTTATAAGAACCGTATTCTCATAATGTGCCGATCTCGAACCATCTGCAGTCACTACAGTCCAATCATCATCAAGCCATCTGACTGCATAATCTCCTATGTTTATCATCGGTTCTATCGCAAGCGTCATACCCGGTCTAAGCTTTGCTCCCCTTCTTCTCGTCGGGAAGTTCGGTATCTCCGGTGCCTCATGAAGATGCGCACCTACACCATGACCTACAAGGTCAACAACTGCCGAATAACCTCTTACGATAATGTGTCCGAATACCGCCTTTGATATATCATTTATATGCTTTCCTGCCCTGCATTGCTTCAAGCCCTCGAAGAAGCTCTCTCTTGTGACCTTAATCAGCTTCCTTGAGGCCTCATCTATCTCGCCTACGCCGTAGGTTCTGGCCGCATCCGAGTGATATCCTTCATAGATTACACCGGCATCCAGGCTTACGATATCTCCTTCTTTAAGGATTCTGTCCTTGGAAGGAATACCGTGAACAACCTCATCATTTATCGAAACGCAGATTGAAGCAGGATATCCGTTATAATTCAGAAAGGAAGGTGTACATCCGTAGCTTCGGATTACCTCCTCACCAAGCTTATCAATATCATAGGTAGATATGCCCGGTTTTATATATTTTCTAAGCTCCTCGTGAGTGAGGGCCAGTATTCGGCCCGCCTCACGCATCCTTTGTATTTCATTTTCAGACTTTATAGGAATTGCCATAAAAATTATTCTCCCAGAATCTCAACTATGGCATTGAATACATCCTGCATATCCACTGTTCCGTCTACCTCAGCGATAACACCCTTCTTAGTATAGAAATCGATAAGCGGCTGAGTCTGCTCATGATATACATTGAGTCTGTTAAGTACTGTCTCAGGCTTATCATCATCTCTTAAGATGAGGTCAGCACCGCATGCATCGCACTTACCCTCAACCTTAGTTGGGTTGTACTTTATATGATATGTTGCGCCACAGCCTACGCATGCTCTTCTTCCTGACATTCTGTTTACGATATTCTCATCAGGAACCTCTACATTTACTGCATAATCGATGCTCTCTCCGTTTGCAGCGAGAGCAGCATCAAGTGCCTCAGCCTGTGGAATAGTTCTTGGGAATCCGTCGAGGATGTAACCGTTCTTACAGTCATCAGCCTTAAATCTATCCATAATAAGATCTACAACGAGCTCATCCGGAACCAAAAGTCCCTTGTCCATATATTCCTTAGCCTTTGCACCGAGCTCTGTACCATTCTTAATATTTGCTCTGAATATATCACCTGTTGAGATGTGAGGTATGCCGTACTTTGCTGCAAGCATCTTAGCCTGAGTACCCTTACCTGCTCCAGGTGCACCTAACATAATTATCTTCATATATTACGCCCCCTTTTCTAATAATATGTATCTATTCTGTAAATTTTCGGATTTTTCAAAAAATCCATATAACTAGGAATAGGAATGTAGTCAAGAGGCTACATTCCTTATCCGCTATCATTAGTCCTTTAAGAAGCCTGAGTAATTTCTTACTATCATCTTGGACTCGATATCCTTAATAGTCTCTATAATAACACCTACAACGATGATGAGTGAAGTACCACCAAATGATACGCTCGCGTTAAATACACCATTGAAGAAAATAGGTATTACAGCTACGATGATAAGTCCAACTGCTCCTATAAATACTATATAATTCAATATCTTATTCAAATAATCCTGAGTTGGTTTACCAGGTCTGATACCCGGGATAAGTCCGTTACTCTTCTTCATATTATTTGCAATTTCCATAGGATTAAATGTAATTGCTGTGTAGAAATATGCGAAGAATATAACGAGCAGGATATATAATATCAAACCAACATTTGCCCAAGGATATGCCGGGTTGAACCAGTAGTTTGAATTCAAGCCTCTGATTATCTTAGACCACACACCTGTAGTCTTGATATCAAAGAAGCTTACGATTACTGCCGGTACTGACATAATCGATGAAGCAAAGATTACAGGGATAACACTTGAGGTATTTACCTTAAGTGGAATATGAGAGCCTCTCGCTCCTACGGAACGTCTTCCCTGTACCTTTTGTGCATACTGCACAGGTATCTTTCTTACACCATCCTGAAGCAATACTACCAATGCGATAGTAACAAGTACTACAGAAAGAATAATTACAGCAGCTATTGTGCCGTGCACAATATCCTTACCCTTTATAAACATCTCGTAGAGAGAATAGAAATCCTTAGGCATTCTTGACACGATATTTATAAGAAGGATGATAGATATACCATTTCCTATACCGTAATCAGTTACTCTCTCACCTAACCACATTATAAAGGCACTACCGGTTGTAAGTGTAATAATTACAACAAGGTATCCGAGAATTCCCTTTATATACATCATATTTGAACGTTGGAAGCCGATAGCAAGTCCAAGTCCCTCGATAACTGCGAGAAGAATTGTCACATATCGTGTGATAGCTGTGAGCTTCTTACGTCCTTCCTCTCCATCCTTCTGGAGCTCCTCAAGTGCCGGAATGGCAATTGTGAGCAGCTGAATTATGATAGAAGAAGTGATGTACGGTGTTACACCCAGAGCAAATATTGACATTTGCTCGAATGAACCACCTGTAAATGTACTAAGAATATTATTTGTGTCGCCCAGGGCTGCAGTCAGGTACTCTCTTACCGCTGCTGTATCCACGCCGGGAACAGGTATCTGAGCACCAAGTCTACATACTATAAGGATGAAAAATGTGAACAGTAAACCCTTACGGATTTCCTTTACCTTCAAAGCATTTGCTAAGGTTTTGAACATTTAGATCACCTCTACTTTTCCACCAAGCGCCTCAATCTTCTCGATTGCACCCTTACTGCAGGCATTAACCTTAACAGTAAGCTTCTTAGTTAACTCTCCATTTCCTAAAATCTTAACACCATCTCTTGGGTTCTTAACGATGCCTGCCTCGATAAGAGTTGCTACAGTAACCTCTGAACCATCCTCAAATCTATCAAGAGCTGATACGTTAATTGCAACGATTTCCTTGTGGTTTCTGCAAGTGAAACCTCTCTTAGGAATTCTTCTATATAATGGCATCTGGCCACCTTCGAAACCTGGTCTTGGAGCACCAGAACGAGCCTTCTGACCCTTGTGTCCCTTACCTGCGGTCTTGCCATTTCCTGAACCATGTCCACGGCCTCTTCTGAAGTTATCGCTTGTAGTAGCGCCCTCAGCCGGCTTTAAGCTTGACAAATCCATGACTGTACCTCCTTAATATATCAATAAATTATGCTTCTTCTACTTTAACCAAGTGGTTAACCTGCTGTATCATTCCCTTAGTTGCAGCATTGTTAGGAAGCTCTACAGTCTTGTGCATCTTTGTAAGACCAAGTGCCTTAACAGTAGCTCTCTGCTTTGGGATTGCTCCAATAGGAGACTTAACTAATGTTATCTTTAACTTATCTGCCATTTTATCCTACCTCCTAGTTAAGAATCTCGTCCAATGACTTACCACGGAGCTTGGCAACCTCTTCAGGTGACTT